>CALFCX010000082.1 GCA_937950635.1 uncultured bacterium | reverse complement strand
AAGGAAATAAACGTTTTCCATAACGAAGACAACGAAGAGATGATAATGGTCAAAGACATCCCTTTTTATTCCATGTGCGAGCATCATCTTGTTCCCTTCATCGGCAAGGCCCATATTGTTTATATACCCAAAAAAGGCCGTATAACCGGTCTTTCTAAGCTTGTGAGGGTCCTTGAAGCCTTTGCGAGAAGACCCCAGGTCCAGGAACGCTTGACTTCGCAAATAGCCGATGCCCTCATGAAAAAGGTGCAGCCGCACGGGGTTCTTGTGATCATCGAAGCGGAACACCTCTGTATGTCGATGAGAGGCGTTAAAAAACCGGGTTCCGTCACGACGACCTCCGCGGTCCGCGGCGTGCTGAGGAAAAACCCCGCTACCAGGGCGGAAGCTCTGGCCCTTCTTAAAAAATAATGGTCTTCGCAAAACGGTTTTTTCTTCCATTTCTTTTTATTTGCCTGTGGTGGGTAAATTGCTCGGTAGCGGAAGTAAGAGCGATGTGGATAACCAGATTCCAGATGGATTCAAAACAAAAGATCGATAACTTCATAAATATCGCGCAAAAACAGCGGTTTGATACTATTTTTGTTCAGGTAGTCGGGAGAGGCCAGGCTTATTATAATTCCGAAGCTATCCCGAGAGTGCCTCTTGATTTTGATCCTCTGGCTTATACTGTCGAAAAATCCCACAATGCAGGCATAGAAGTTCATGCCTGGCTGAATGCCTATTATGTATGGTCATCTCCCGAAGCTCCCTCGGATCCTCAACATGTGGTTAACCTTCATCCTGATTGGATAGTCCCGTCTTCTTCAGATATGAAGTTCCTGGACCCGGCAAAAAAGGAAGTAAAGGCATATCTTCTGGAGATGTACAAAGAAGTTGTTTCAAAATACTACGTTGACGGCCTGCATTTAGACTATATAAGATATTCAGAGACATATGACGGGCTGGATGCGGACACCAGACAAAAATTCAGCAGCATATACTGGATAGATCCGTTCTTTATCGTTCATTATCCGCAATCCGTAAAAGATTACTACGGCCCCCGCGGATATGAAAAACTGCGGAGAGAGTGGATAGATTATAAGTGCAAGCAGGTCAATGAACTTGTAAGGGATATAAGCCTGTCCGTTAGAGAGGTAAATCCTGTCATAAAGGTGTCTGCCGCCGTTTTCCAGTCGTTGGAAGATGCCAAGGACCGAAAATGTCAGAACTGGCCTTTTTGGATAAAAAAAGGATGGGTGGATTTTGCCGTACCCATGATATATACAAAAGATACCGATATTGTCCGGAGACGCATAAAAGAATCCGCGTCTGCAGCTCCCGGGGGCCGGATCCTGGTGGGCCTTGGACCTTATCTTGTTTCTCCTGAGGATTTCGGCCGTCAGTTCTCTGTTTATCGACAAATGAAAAAAAAGTACGGGTCTATTCAGGGTTTCAGCCTTTTTTCTTATGATGCTATCTCTTCTGAAAGTTCCTACTTCGAAAAAACAAAAAAATGAAGGGCGACCTGGAACTTTGGACCTGTTTGCAATCCGTTAAAGGATTGGGGCCTTCGCGGCTTAAGAAATTATGCGAAACGTTCCGCCCTATATCCGCAATAAAAGACCTGACCCCGGATGAGATAGCCCGTATCGGAGGCATTAATCCTGTTATTGCCGGGGCAATCTGCAAAAAGCTTCTCGCTACGGACAGGTCGTGCGATATTCCTGATGATGTTGATTTTTTCACCATATCGGAAAACGGATATCCGGGTAACCTTTATAATATATATGATCCGCCGGCAGTGTTATATTGCAAAGGATCCATTCAGGAAGCGGACAAAAATGCCGTGGCGATCGTGGGGACAAGAAACCCTTCGTCTTACGGTCTGCGTGCGACCGAAACCATAACCGGGGAGCTTGTGGCCGCGGGCTTTACTATCGTATCAGGGCTGGCTTTGGGAATAGATGAATGTGCTCATGAGACCGCATTGCGCTGTGGCGGCAGGACTATCGCCGTGCTTGCTTCGGGATTGAGCGATATCTACCCCCGGTCAAATAAAAAACTTTCCGAAGAGATAATCCGCAACGGAGCATTGGTTTCCGAGAATTATCTTTCTCCGCCGAGATTTGAAAAGTGGAGCTTTCCAAAGAGGAACCGCATCATTTCCGGACTCTCTCTGGGTACGGTCGTTATAGAAGGCGCTGAGGACAGCGGTTCGCTCATAACGGCTGACTTTGCCCTTGAACAGAACAGGGAAGTGTTTGCCGTTCCCGGAACAATCTTCTCTCGATACAGCATCGCTCCCAACAATCTCATAAAGAACGGAGCAAAGCTTGTTCAGACGGTCGATGATATATTGGAAGAACTTGATCCCCGTTTCAAAAGAGCGGGAAGCCGTGCGGCCGCGCCGGCCTTTGATAGCGAACAAGAAAGGATCATCTTCGATCTTATGGTTTCCGGACCTAAAAACGCGGATATGCTTTGCCGAGATTCCGGAATGGATATGTCAAGGTTGTCATCATTGCTACTTTCCATGCAGATCAGAGGCATAATAAAAGAACTTCCCGGCCGTGTTTTTGTGTCTTGTTAAAGTATTTTTTTGCGCGTGCTATAATCAAAAGTGTGTTTGCGGGAGTCTATGCAAGGAGATGTGTCAATGGTCTATTTTAGCGATATGTATGCCTCCGAGATGCTGGGCCAGCTTGTTGTTGACAGGACTGAAGCCAAGATCGGCAAGGTGAAAGATATCGTTCTTGATACTTCGGAACAATTCCCTAAAACGATAGGCCTCCTCCTTAAAATGGAAGGTTCAGATAAAGAAAAGATCATACTTATATCGGAACTCAATCTCATAGGGCGCAGGGTGATCTCTTCTTCGCGCATAAAAGAGAACACCGCCTTCGCATCGTTGCGCAACGGAGAGGTCCTGGTGCGCAAAGACCTTTTAGACAAACAAATAGTTGATATACACGGTTCCAAAGTGGTCCGCGTTAACGATCTTAAGTTCGCAAAGGCGGGAGAGGATATCCGGCTCATAGCCGCGGATGTAGGGATGAGGGGCATACTCAGGCGCCTCAAGATAGAAGACATGATATCTTCATTCCTGTCTATATTCGGGATATCCATAAAAGATGATCTGATAGGCTGGAATTTTGTTGAGCCCCTTAAAACAGATATTGCGGGGCTTAAATTGGTAGTGCCGTATGAAGGCATGTCAAAACTTCATCCGGCCGATATAGCCAGCATCATAAGCCAGGTCCATACCGAAGAAAAAACCGCTATTTTTGAATCTTTATCTACC
>CALFCX010000081.1 GCA_937950635.1 uncultured bacterium | reverse complement strand
GGGGCAGGCATTCTTCCCTCAAGGTCTTTCCATAATAAAACCGAGACAGATATTCGACCTTGAAGAGATACGTAAGCTTATATTGTCCTCCTCATTGAATTCATCTCCATATGCGGCCGTCATAAAAGGATACGGCGTGTTCGCCGGAGCTCCTTCTGTTGAAGAAGCTCTTGAGGTTATTACAAGCATCGAGATGTCCTCGAAAATATGGCTGTCTTCAAAGCTGGTCGGGGCGAAACAATCCCAGCCTTCACATTCCCAGAATGCGCATCATTCTTCAGCGGGCCGTTTCGATCAAAGAAAAAGAAGCGCTATCCCGCCGGGAATAGGCGTGATGGGCAGAAGGACCGGAGGGTATAACCGGCGAGGAATGTAAAGATTGCAAATGGACCAAATAGACAGCCTTATAAAAAAAGTCGCCTTATATGATCAGGATGCTGATGTTGATCTTATAAAAAAAGCCGCGGAATTCGCCGCGTCCGCACATAAAGGCCAATATCGTCTGTCCGGAGAGCCTTTTATAACTCATCCTTTTGCCGTCGCTGATATACTTGCAGATCTTCAACAGGATGTCCACTCAATAGTAGCGGCTCTTTTGCATGATGCAGTCGAAGACGGGCATGTCTCAGAGGATGAGATACGAAGACAGTTTGGGGAGTCTGTCCGCAGGCTCGTAATGGGGGTCACTAAGCTCGGCAAACTCTCTTTTGAAACAAAAGAGGAGCGCCAGGCAGAAAATTTCAGGAAGATGTTCGTTGCGATGGCGCAGGACCTAAGGATCATACTGATCAAACTTGCAGACCGCCTTCACAATATGCAGACCCTTGTGTACCTTTCTCCTGAACGCCAGAAGGACGTGGCTAAGGAGACAATGGAAATATATGCCCCTCTTGCCCACAGGCTGGGCATGTGGAAGCTCAAATGGGAGCTGGAAGACCTGGCGTTCTATTATCTTGAGCCTGAAAAATACACAAAGATCAAAGAACTGGTGGCGGAAAAAAAGGAAGAACGCGAAAGATATACTCATGAATTCATAGAAAAAGTACGGGATGCCCTTGTTAAGGTCGGGATATCCAACCAGATCACCGGAAGATCGAAGCATTTTTACAGTATCTACAGCAAACTGGTCCAGAAAAATGTGGAATTCGACGACATATATGATCTTATCGCGATAAGGGTCATAGTTGACAGCATAAAAGACTGCTATGCCGTACTGGGCATAGTTCATTCCATGTGGAAACCTGTTCCCGGAAGATTCAGGGATTTTATTGCTCTTCCGAAATCCAACGGCTATCAGACGCTTCATACAACGGTCATGGGTTCTAACGGGAAACCCGTGGAGATCCAGATCAGGACCAGACAGATGCACAGAACCGCCGAATACGGGATAGCCGCTCACTGGAAATACAAAGAAGGCGCGTCCAGCGACGAAACTTTTGATAAAAAACTGTCCTGGATAAGAGAAATGCTGGACTACCAAAAAGAAGTGAAAACGGCGAAAGATTTCCTGGAGAACGTAAAAATAGACTTTTTCATGGACGAGGTATTCGTATATTCCCCAAAAGGGGATGTTTATGACCTTCCAGTCGGATCCACTCCCGTGGATTTTGCTTATCATGTTCACACATCTGTAGGACACAGATGCGTGGGTGCGAAAGTCAACGGCCATATAGTTCCGCTGGATCATACGCTCAGCAACGGGGACATTGTCCAGATAATGACCTCCCCGAAAGAGGCCCCGAAAATAGATTGGCTGAAATTCGTACGCACTTCAGGCACAAGGAACAAGATAAAGCAATGGTTTAAAAAGGAAAGAAGAGAAGAACATGTGGACCGTGGCCGGACCATGTTGAAAGAGGAATTTGAAAGATGGGGAATGGACATGGACGAAACGCTCTCAAAAGCAGGTTACGAGAGCTTCTTAGGGCCTAGCAATATCGATTCTTTCGAGGATTTTTGTGCTCTTGTAGGGAGCGGAGAACTGAGTTTCTCTCAGGCGGTAAGACAGATAAAGAGAACACTCGAAAAGCAAAATATTATCACATCTCCGGAGCAGGAGCCGGTCATTGAAAGATCTTCCCATCAAAGGACTAAGGCGCACGGCGGCGGGATAAGAGTGGTCGGCATGGAAAATATACTTACCAGGTTGTCTAAGTGCTGTTACCCTCTTCCTGGCGACGAAATAGTGGGTTTTATAACCAAGGGCAGGGGTGTTTCCGTTCACAGAGCTGATTGTCCGAATGTTTCAAAGGACGGAGAGCAACACCGCAATCTTGTTAAGATAGAATGGGATGTAAGCGGGATCGAGACATACCCGGCCGGACTTGAGGTCGAAGCTTTTGACAGGGTAGGGCTTTTGAAGGACATACTTGCTCAGATATCGGAGACCAGGACAAATATAGATGCTGTTGAAGTAAAGACCACAAAAGGGTCCAGAGCCCTTATAAACATCGTAGTGGATGTCACAAACGTCGAACATCTTAAACTTATAATGGCCGCCATAAGGAAACTATCCGACGTTTATGATGTTTACAGGATATCCTATCTGAAATAAGGATCCCCATGGCCCGTAATAACTTTGGATCCAAATAAACCGTGTTATAATCAAGTCATCTATGGTATTTGATTCTATAAAAGGCGAACCTCGCGCAAAAAAGATGGTTCTGGGAGCTTGTTCTGCCGGGAAAGTGGCCGGCGCGTACCTTTTTCAGGGTCAGAACACGGAAGAAATGTCCGATTTTACCAGAGAATTCGCAAAATTCCTGAATTGCTCCGATCTGTGCGGAAATTGCCTTAATTGTAAAAAAATAGAGGCGGGTGTCCACCCGGACTTTGTGACACTGATGCCGGAAGGAAAAAAACAGATAATAAGGATCGATAGCGTAAGAGAACTGAAGGACAGGGTGAAATTAGGGCCTGCTGAAGCGAAATACCTTGTTGTCCGGGTTATCAATGCCGATTGTATAGAAGACGCTGCCGCTAACAGCTTCCTAAAAACTCTCGAAGAGCCGCCGAAAAATGTTGTTTTTGTGCTCATAACGTCATCTCCGGATAATTTGCCAAAAACCGTTATTTCAAGATGCCAGAGGGTAATATTCGCGAACCAGAAGGAAGGGACGGATGAAATCCCGCAGTTGCCGGAAGGGAACGATATCTATTCCCTTCTTCAATTCTCTTCAGCGTTGGCAAGATTGCCCAAGGATAACGAAAGACAAGAGGCCGAGAAAAGGTTGACGGCGCTTATCGGACATTTCTTCAAAAAAAGGGATCTTGCCAGAGCAAGGATCATATTGAATTCTTTAAAGGATCTGAAACGTAACGCCAACATAAAGATACTGTTCGACCATATGGCGCTTTCACTGGGAGGGTATTAAGAATGCTCGGGATAAAGTTCAGGAAATTCGGCAATACGGTTCCTATAAGCGGGTATAAGGAAGATTCTTTGAGCATAGGCAGTTGCGTTGTCGTAGAAACAAGCCGGGGCGTTGAATACGGGACGATAGTTAAAATGATCTGTGAAAAGCACCTGCACATAGGGGCTGAGATAAAGCTTAAAAAAGTTCTGAGATATGCAAACCCTGAGGATATGCAAAAAGCGGTCGAGCTGGAAGAAAAAGAAAAAGCCGCAGCTGCTGAGGCAAGACGAAAGATCTCCGAACTCGGGCTCCCTGTCAGGCTTCTGGAAACTGAACTTCTTTTTGACGATACCAAGGTCATATACTACTATAAAGTCCTTGACGCAAAAAAAACTTTTTCCAGCAAACAGCTGATAAAAGACCTTTCTTCCCAGATGAACAGGAAAATAGAGCTGCATTCACTTGGCCCCAGAGAGCAGGCACGGCTTAAATCCGGTATGGGGCCGTGTGGCAGGAAGATATGCTGTGCGTCCTTCCTGGAAGAGTTCCCTCATGTGTCAGTTAAAATGCTTAAAGAACAGGGGATAGCAATAAATCAGTCCAAGATATGCGGGCTTTGCGGGAAGTTCCTTTGCTGTCTTAAATATGAAACGGATGTCGCAAAAAAGAATAAAGGGGAAACCCATAATGTCTGAATGCATTTTCTGCAAAATAGCCTCTGGGGAGATGAACGCGGACATAGTGTATAGGGATGACAAAGTTGTCGCTTTCAGGGATATAGCTCCTCAGGCTCCTGTCCATGTTATCATCATTCCGGCGGACCATGTTGAAAGAATAGAAGCCGTTAAAAATTATGATATTTTCGGTGAAATATTCCGGGCGATAAATGTTATCATTAAGGATGATGCCACGGGTGCCTTTAAGCAAGGTTTTCGTGTAGTGTCTAATTCCGGCAGGGCCGGCGGACAAACGGTCGATCATTTGCATTTTCATCTTTTGTCCGGGCGTCAGATGCTGTGGCCTCCGGGATAGTTTTTTGTATGTAAAATTTGCTAAAAGGGAGGGATATTTTTGACTAGGATAGAGGTTCGCAGGGATGAGCCTATTGACAAAGCGTTGAGAAAATTTAAAAGCAAGCTTAGAAAAGAGGGGCTTCTCGAGGAAATGAAGAGAAGGGAATTCTATGAAAAGCCTTCTCAGAGAAAAAGAAGAGAACTTGCGCAGGCAATAAAACGAGAGAAAAGGCGGCAAAGAGAAGCGGACTTTCAATGAAAATTATTGACCGTTATTTGGCCGGCGAGCTGATTTCTCCTTTTTTGTTGGGTATTGCGGGCTTTGTGTTGATAATGACGACGGATCTGCTTTTTACCTTTGTCGATATGATAATAAACAAAGGTATTCCGGTTTGGGCGATCATCCGGCTTATCATATACAAACTGCCCGCAATAATGGTCCTTACCTTCCCGGTATCCTTTCTTTTTGCCGCAGCCCTGGTGCTGGGCCGAATGTCCAGAGAGAACGAGCTGGCCGCGATAAGGACTTCCGGAGTGAGCTTTTTCAGGATCGCACTGCCGATAGTGATCATTTCGGTATTTGTAAGCATCATCACTTTTTTCACGAACGAATCCATAGTTCCTCTTTCCAACAGGATCTCCGACGGTATCATAAGGCAAATGATCTATAAACAGCCGATTACCGACATAAAAGAGAACGTGTTCTTTAAGGACTCTTTCGGCAGGCATTACTACATACGCAGGATATCCAGAAAGAATTCCGAGCTTGAAGGTGTCATGGTGTACGAACTTACCGGAGGATCCCTTCCCAGGATAATAACCGCAAAAAAAGCTGTTCCTGCCGAGGGAAAATGGAAGCTGTTTGAAGGGGTTATACACAGTTTTGACGATTCGGGCCGATTGAAATATGAAGCTTCTTTTGCTGATGCCGATATTCTCGTAGAAGAGAACGTGATGAGATTCTCCGACCAGAAGACAACGGATGAAATGAACAGCGCCGAACTCAAAGCAATGATATCCCAGATGGACAGGGGCGGGGTAAGGACTTCCGCTCTTGCCACTGATCTTTTCATGAAGTTTTCCATACCGTCAACTACGCTTGTATTCGCTTTGCTAGGGATACCCTTGAGCATACCGGCGCAACGTGCCGGAAAATCCTGGGGATTCGTCATCTCTGTGATCATAGTGTTCTGTTTTTATGTTTTCGCGTCCGTGTTCCGTTCTATGGGCCGCGGAGGAATGATAGCTCCTTTTGCGGCAGCATGGTTTCCGCCTGCCTTGATCGCTTTGTTTGGTATAATTCTTATTTATAGGGAGGCAAAGCGCTGATGGCATCAGTTCCTTTAGAAGAAGCCAGAAAGAACATTAAAAAAAATCCTAAGGACCCGGCATCCAATCGCATTATGGGAGCCGCCCTGCTTAAGGACGGCAATTACAAGGAGTCACTGAAATATTTCCAGCTTTCAGCCCTTTTTTCGCCGAGGATCGTTCCTGACATTCTTGTGGACTTTGAAGAGTACATAACCGACAACATAAGCAATATTCAGGCGAGAATGGCCCTGGTGGATTTTTTTATTTTGCAGGGAGATATAGATTCGGCGATCCTTGAACTGGAGGAATTGGTAGAGATCTCCCCGGAGACCGCTGCCATATATAACAAATTCGGCCGCCTCTATCTTAAGATAGGAAAGGTTGACGGGGCTATCTCCCTTCTGGAGAAAGCCCTCGAAACAGGCAAATTGGATGAAAACCTTCTCGAGTCACTAGCAGGTGCGTATATCGAAAAGGAGAGATATTCAGACGCCGTCAACCTTTATGAGAAGATAGTTTCGCTTAAGCCTTCCAGCAAAAGAGCTCTGAGAGCTCTAGGAGAGCTTTATGTAAGGCTGACAAATCACGAAAGCGCCGCACTTCGCTACGCGCAAATGCTGAACGATGATCCGGAAGTTATCAGCGAGGTTACCGAAAAGCTTGAAGAACTTGCCCGGATTTCCCCTAACAGCACTTTTGTGCATGAACAACTTGCCGACGTTTATATAAAGAGCCTTAAGCCTTCCAAAGCGGTCCTGGAGCTTGCCAGGGTCATAAAATTGGACCCGAAAAAGAACGTTTCGGTCATATCGGCACTGCGTCGTCTTTTGCAGACATATCCGGATGAAAGAGACGCCATGTTCCTGCTTGCCCAGTGTCTGATAGATCAGGGCGATTTTTCGGAGTCCGCGGAAATATACAACACCCTTGAAAAAATGGACCCCTCTCTGGCAGATAAATGCCTTGCGGGATATAAGAAGATACTTTCTCTGTATCCGGGCCAGGCCCTGGCAAGAAAAAGCCTCGGCGACCTGAATTTCGCGAAAGGCAGGCTCAAAGAAGCAATGGCCGAATATATGGAAGTTCTCAGGGTAGATCCTTCCGAAAGCAAGGAAATAGAAAGGAAATGCCGGGACATACTGAAAGTGGACCCCCAGATGATAGAACCCTGTCTTGTCCTGGCTGAATCTTTTCTTGTGTCCGGGGATAGC
>CALFCX010000080.1 GCA_937950635.1 uncultured bacterium | reverse complement strand
CCATCTGCCGTGTCCTATATGCCAAGGGCCCGTTGGATTGGCGCTGACGAACTCGATTATGACCTTTTTTCCGGCACCGGGACCGCTCGACCCGAAATCTTCTTTTTTATCAAGCACTTCGACAAGACAGCTTTTTATAAATCCGTGATCGCCGTAAAAATTGAGAAAGACCGGCCCGGCTATCTCTATCCGGCTAAATATCCTCGCGTTATCGGCCTTTTCTATAAGCGTCTTCATCTCAACGGCCACATCTCGGGGGTTTTTCTTTTCCGCCTTGGCCCTGATGAGCGCTATGTTGGAAGAAAGATCGCCGTGTTGTTTGTCCTTTGGCACTTCAAGGCTGACATTCTCGACCTTAAGCGAATCGCGGATGAACCCGGTTATATATTCTCGCATTTTATAGAAGAATTATAACACAGGGCGCAGAACGGTTTTTTTTCGGGAGAGATCCTAGAAGTCCATACCGGATATGAACTTTTCCTGATAGCCCTTTTCCATGGAAAGTTCTACTGGTTTCACCTGAGCGGCAATGCTTTCCGCCTCGGCCAGAAGTCCGGGGTTCAACATGATCATCTTTGCTCCCTCGAGCGAAGAATTGCCGATGGCGCGAAGTTTATTCTTCCCGATGTTTGGAAGAAGCCCTGTCCAGACAGCATCACCGATATTTATCTTTTCACCGAAAAGTCCGGCAATAAGCATTTTTGATATTCTATCCGCAGAGATCCCCGATCTTTCTATAAGCACGCCGAATGCCGCATTTATTGCGGATTTTGCCATTTGGTAAGCTCTCACATCTTCCTGAGAAACAGGACCTTGTTGTAACAGCCTTCCGGTCCTGTCGATAACGCCGCTCCTCAACATCCCCGCAACGGCAGATATCATGTGAGACCCCAAAAGTATTTCTTTGCCTTTAAAAGCCGGTCCGGCCGCTGCCGAGGTCGCCCACAATCCGTATTTGTTCCCAAGCACCATCTCGGCATTTGTGCCGAGATCCAACAAAAACTTTACACCCGAAAGCTTGTGCATCTTAGTGTAAAGGACACCGGCCGTAACATCGGAGCCCAGATAAGGAGATATAACAGGAAGAGCCACTAAAAGAGTATCGGCGCCCGCTGCGATGCCTATATCAGAAGCTTTGACTCTTGCCGTACCGCTCACGGAGGATACATAAGGGTAAGTCTTCAATCCGGAAACATTGAGGCCCAGAAGGAAATGCAGCATTACGGTATTGGCCGAAACAACTATCCTGTCTATACGCTTCCTGTTTATCCCTATCCTTTTGCACAACGCATATATGAGGTTATTGATGTCCCCGGCAGCGGTTTTCTGAAGGATGTCCAGATTTTTTTTGTCACGCGCGAAAGTAAGACGCGTTATTACATCCGCGCCGTGCTTTGCCTGGCTGTTCTTTATTGAAAGGTAAAAACGGTCTTTCGGCTTGTCAAGGTCGACAATATACGCCGCAAGATTGCTGGTACCGATATCTACAGCAAGCCCTAGCCTCGCCATTAATTCTTCTTGTTAAGAAGGTCCTTGGTTTTTTCTATCACTTCGGAAGCCTTGGCCTTGGCCTGGTCGAAGATCGGCTTGGCCTGCTCTATTATAGGCTTCGCTTTTTCGGAAAGCTTTTCGCCTTCTTCCTTGAGCTGCTGTCTTGTTTCCTCCCCTTTTTTAGGCGCAACAAGCACTCCGGCGATCATCCCAAGCACCCCCCCTGTCAGAAAACTTTTAAACCTGCCCATCTTTTTTCTCCTTTCTTTTGAATAATACATCGAGCGCTTTCTTTATTCCGGCCCCTATCGACTCTATCTCAACCTTAGGATTGCTTACGAATTTTTGAACATACGAAGACACCTTTTCCGTGCCTTGCGCCATAAGATCCGCTTTGGCAAAAACAACGGAGGTTATCCTGTCAAAACGGGACAAAAAGCTCCTTAAGGAATAAGTTATACCGGACATGTCGTTCAAAAGCGGCTTGAACTCTTTTTCAAGCTCGACGGTCATGCGGTCGATAGGCTTGAGTATCCTGCGTATATTGGCCAGCACGGAGATCAGATACCAGAAGACTATGAGAAGCCCTATGGTCAGAACGGCTATGCTGACGGAGGCCACAAAATTAAGGCTCATTTGCTTTCTCCTTCCAGCTCTTGTCTTTTTTCATCGGAAGCTTTTTTGGCTTCTTCCATTGCCGAAGCTATCCTGTCTATCCCTTCCTCTATGGAAGCTATGGTCTTGCTTATGACCTCCTGCCCGGACATTTTCATCTGTTCGGCCTTTTCCGGGTCGCCGTCCTTGAGATCATCGATCTTTTCTACAAGCTTCTTCCTGGCTTCCTCACCGGTGAACGGCGTCAGCAAAAAAGCGGCCGCCCCGCCTATGACGGAACCGAGCAAAAGCCCTCCAAAAAATGAATCTTTCCTTCCGGACATCTTTATATCCCTCCTTTCGGATAGGATCCGAGTATCTTGATGAACGCCACTTTATTGACTATATCTGATAGCGCCTGCGCCACATCCCCGTCAGTCCTGTGCCCTTCCATATCAACAAAGAAGAAGTAATCCCCTAAAGCTTTTTTTGAAGGCCGGGACTCTATCTTTGTAAGATTTATCCCTCTCGATGAGAATTCCCCCAATATGGAATATAGACCGCCGGGACGGTCGGCGATTATAGAAAAGACTATTGAAGTCTTGTCGCTCCCGGAAGGCTTGCTGTCGGTCTTTGAAAGAACAATGAATCTTGTGGTGTTATCGTGATAATCGGTTATATCCTTTTCGAGCACCTTTAATCCGTATATTTCTGCCAGGCCTGCCGGCCCGATAGAACATACTCCGGGAACGGATGATCCGGAAATGGTCTTAGCGGCTTCGGCAGTGCTCGAAGCAGGAATGAGTTTTGCCTGCGGGATATTCTTCCTGATCCAGTTCCTGCACTGCTCAAGCGGCTGAGGATGGGAATATATCTCGGTTATGTCCTTCAACGGAATGTTCTTTTTGCCCATAAGGGATTCGTGGACGGGAAGTATCAGCTCTCCGCATATTTTCAGGTCAACCTCTTTTACAAGCATGTCCTGGACGACCCCTATGGTCCCCTCAATGGAGTTCTCTACCGGAACAACCCCTTTTTCAAGTTCATCCCTATCAACGGCAAAAAGAATATCGTGCAATGTGGAGTACGGCACCAGCTCGGCATTCGAATCTTTGGAATAGACTTTCGCGGCTTCATACGAGAAAGTCCCTTTAGGGCCCAGATATCCTATCTTTTGAAGCGCCATTTTCAAGCCTCCGGATCAATATTTTACTTTTGCTGCTCTTGATCGTTGAACTTGCAGATCTCAAGACCGGATTCTATGAGCATATTTGACGCCAGGTCATCAGGATAGTCGCCTTCAAACACCACCCTTTTTATGCCGGCGTTGATCATCATCTTAACACATATGACGCAGGGCTGATGCGTGCAGTAAAGCGTAGCCCCTTCGATCTTGACCCCGTGCCAGGCGGCCTGGATAATAGCGTTCTGTTCGGCGTGCAGCCCTCTGCACAACTCATGACGCTGTCCGGAGGGAATGTTCATTTCTTTCCTTATACACCCTACCGTTTCGCAATGAGCAAGCCCTTTGGGCGCACCGTTGTAACCGGTGGAAAGGACCCTTTTGTCCCTGACTATCACGGCACCCACGTTCCTTTTTAGGCAGGTGGACCTTTTGGCGATAACTTTGGTTATCTCCATGAAATAAGCGTCCCAGGAAACTCTTTTTTTATTTTCTTCGCTCATTTCGCGTTCTTCAGTGAAAGCGCCTTCTTGACAGCAGAAGTTATATCTTTGGCGGTAAGTCCGTACCTTTCCAGAAGGTCGGCAGGCTTTCCGGATTCGGCAAAAGTATCTTCAACGCCTATCTTTACTACCGGCACGGGACATTCTTCGGAAACTATCTCGCTTACAGCCCCGCCGAGTCCGCCTATTATAGAATGTTCCTCGGCAGTTACAATAGCGCCTGTCTCCTTTGCGGCTTTTAGTACCGCCTCTTTGTCCATAGGCTTTATAGTATGCATATTTATGACCCTTGCGGATATCCCCTCTTTTGAAAGCTCATCTGCCGAATCAAGTGCAGCAGAGACCATTATCCCGCATGCGATTATAGTTGCGTCCTTGCCTTCCCTGAAAAGAATGCTCTTCCCTATCTCAAAATTATGGTCGATCGAATCTGAAACTACCGGCACGGCCGGCCTGCCGAGTCTCATATAGACAGGACCGTAATATTTTGCGGCCGCTTTCACGGCTTTAAAAGTTTCCACGGAATCCGCCGGAACTATCACTACCATATTGGGGAGCGCTCTCATTATGGCGATGTCTTCAAGAGCCTGATGGGTGGGACCGTCCTCCCCGACCGTTATCCCTCCGTGAGTGACCACTATCTTGACGTTCAATCTGGGATAGGCCACTGATACCCGGACCTGGTCCCAGGCCCTTCCGGAACCGAACACGGCAAATGTTGAAGCAAAGGATATCTTGCCGGAAGCGGCAAGCCCCGCTGCGGTACCTATCATATCCTGCTCCGCCACCCCGCAGTTGATGAACCTTTCGGGGAAAACTTTGCAAAAAGAAGACGTTTTGGTGGAGCATGAAAGATCGGCATCAAGTACTACGACATTGTCCAGCTCTTTGCCTAGCTCTACCAAAGCCTTTCCGTAAGCGTCTTTAGTGGTTTCAAGTTTTCTAGTCAAGGCGGCAGCTCCTTATCTCATCACAACCTTTGCAGGTCTCTTCTTTGCTCGGGGCTTTACCGTGAAAATCAACGTTGTTCTCCATAAAAGAAACCCCTTTGCCTTTCACGGTATCGGCTATTATTATCGAGGGTTTGCCTTTGCAGGCTTCGGCCTTCTCAAAAGCGGTTATAAGCTGCTCTATGTTATGCCCGTCAACTTTATCTATCACGTTCCAACGGAAAGCTTTCCATTTATCGGCTATAGGAGATATCCCTTTTATCTCTTCCACTTTGCCGTCTATCTGGAGCTTATTATGGTCAAGTATAAGAGTGAGATTATCCAGCTTAAGATGCCCTGCGGACATTGCCGCCTCCCATATCTGCCCTTCCTGGGATTCCCCGTCCCCTATTATGCAATATACACGATACTTCTTTTTGTCCATACGGCCCGCAAGCGCTATTC
>CALFCX010000079.1 GCA_937950635.1 uncultured bacterium | reverse complement strand
AGGGATAGCAATTGCTGGCGGAACTTTATTGGTTGGAGCTACATTGACCGGATGCCCGGGCCAGACAACTCCCAGCCAGCCGCCTTATGTGCCCCCAATTACCGATGACAATGGGGAAGGCGAGCCGGTAGTTCCTGCCGAAGGCGAGGGCGAAGGAGAAGGCGAAGTCGTAAATCCGGAAGACGGATTCGCTATGAAAAATTTCAAAATGATCGTTGAAGAAGGTCAGCGTGACCCTAACGATACCGATCCGGGCGGCAATGTCGGTCCGATCAACGTTGGCGGCAGCAGCGGAGGGATTACCGCATTGGGCTATACAAACAGATATTGGTCGGTTAAGAACTTTGTCGGGGAAACCAACTATCATGACATCTTGTCGACTAATATAAGGTCCGAAGATCAGGCGGATATAGCTTACGGTCTGCAGGGAGTGAACGATCTTCCTGTTCAGCCTGCAGATGTGACCGGTAAATCCGTAGCCATAATAAATGTTGATCCGACTACGGTGCTTTATCCGGGAGATTATATCACTTTCCCGAATATATTGACAAAGGGGTCTGAGATCAATGAAGAGACAGGGGCAAATCTTGCTCAATATCTCACGACCACGGCTCCTTTCGTGGATACAAACTCAAATGACATACATGACGATCTTGAGATGTTCTATTCAACCGGACTTAGTATAGCTTTCAGGAGAAGCGCTCCCGACAAACAAATGCTTGTGTTCACCTACGCAAACGGTGATCCGTTGACAGCAGTTGCCGGAGGAACAGGGAGAGTGCTTGATCCGAGGACTTCCACCGCTTCGCACTATTCATGGTCGAGCGATCAGAACGGTATAGCTAAAATGATGTTCGGCAACAGATATCCTGGAGAAGCATATCCTGTAATGTTCAATCCTTATCCGATAATCGACCTCAGCCAGACGCCCGAAGCAAAACAGGCTTTTGTAAGCGGGACCACTGGGGCTTCGCTTCCTGAGGAAGTTACGGGGTTCGGATATACGGTTGACGGTCTTGCCGAAGCCGATATACCGGCTGACGGAAGGATCTACTACAATACCGACAGGAACAACGGGGCCAGCGACAACGCCAACGGCCGTCCTATAGATGGCAGAAGCTTGGCCGGTCTTATATATGCGTCCCCTTCCGAAGTTTCAAGACAGTTGGGAGGAGTTGCCCATACGGCCGTACAGGTGAAATTCCCGGCCGAAGGTGTGGGTATCCCGCCGGAAGTTCAGGAGAACGGCGGTTCCATGGCTGTAAGGTATACGACGATCGAAGAAACCTTAAGCGAAAATACGGAAACTCTTAAGGCAAATCCGGCTTACTCTTACAGACCATAAGACGGATAGTTATCGGTTCATACAAAACCCCTCGCTTCGGCGGGGGGTTTTTTGTATGGTAAAATTAATAGACTAACGGGCAAGGAGATAAAAAGATGTCTAACAAATTAAAGCTGGGATTGCCCAAGGGCAGTTTGCAGGAATCGACTTTTGAATTGTTTGCTAAAGCAGGATATAAGATAAAAGTGTCTTCAAGATCGTATTTCCCGACTATAAATGACGATGAGATAGAG
>CALFCX010000078.1 GCA_937950635.1 uncultured bacterium | reverse complement strand
GCGGGACCGAGGCCTCGGCTTCGGATACTATATCTACTTTGGACGATCCAACATCGGTTATGATGCATCCTTTTTTGGCGGTGGTCGAAATGGTCTTTATCATAGGCACTATCATGGATATGGGAGTGCATATGAACACAAGATCGGCGTCCTTAGTGGCTTCTATGGGATCAATGGAATACTCGTCCAGAGCTTCTTTTTTCAGCGCCTCTTTAAGATGTTCCGTGTTCCTGCTCACTCCTATGACCTTTTTTGAAATACCTTTGTTCTTTATGGCCATTCCCAAAGATCCTCCGATCAGCCCCATTCCTATTATTGCCACCGTATCCATATATCAAAACCCTTCTTTAAATAATTTTTTTACGAGCTCATGACCATTCTGAACAACAAGCTGGCTGGAAGAGATATCTTTTTCCGAGAATCTCTTTGTTTTCCCTTTTTTTATGCCGGAACCCATTGCGGCGAACGGAACAAGCCCGCGAGAATGTGTTTTCATGGATATGGGAGTTGAATGATCTGAAGTCACCAGCAATCGGTATTCCGGGAATCCTTTTAAACCGGCCAATACGGTCCCAACTACCAGCTTATCAAAATCTTCTATGGCTTTGACCTTGCCTTTTATATCTCCGTTATGTCCGGTCTCGTCCGGGGACTCAACGTGAACAAAGACGAAATCCTTGACCGCGAGAGACTTTAAGGCATATTCCGCTTTGCCTTTGTAATTGGTATCGAGATATCCCGTGGCCCCTGGAACATTGATCACATCCAATCCGGCATAAACGCCGATCCCTTTTATAAGGTCAACCGCAGTTATAACAGAACCGCTCAGGGAATATTTTTTTTGATATGAAGGCATTACGGGCTTTGTTCCCTGGCCCCACAACCAGATCGAATTCGCCGGTTTATTGCCCAAAGCCTTTCTTTTTTTATTCACCGCGGATTTTTCGAGTACGGGGAGGGCTTTTTCCATGAGCTCCCTTATCAGTAACGCCCCCGATCCCTGAGGAAGATACTCTTCTATGCTTTTACCTGTTATATCATGGGGAGGAGTACATTTAACTTTCCTCGGACCATTATGCATGACGCAAAGATGCCGGTAACTAACACCCGGATAAAATTTTATCCTGTCAGAAGAGAGCTCGGAATCTATCTCGGATATTATTTGTTTGGCCTCAAAAGAAGTTATATGACCCGCGCTGTAATCAGACATGATCCCTTCTGATATGGTAACAAGGTTGCATCTGAAAGCGACATCCTCATCTTTCAGGTCTATTCCCATGCTTGCCGCCTCAAAAGGAGCGCGGCCGGTATAATATTTATTCGGATCATAACCGAATATGCTGAGATTAGCCACATCTGACGCGGGGGGGAATTTTTCCGGAACAAAATTCGCCATCCCGCACATTCCGGAAGAGGCTACCATATCCATATTAGGAGTATCGGCCGCTTCAAGCGGGGTCTTGCCGTCCAGTTCTTTAATCGGGAGGTCCGGCATCCCATCCCCCACCAGTACTATATATTTCATATGGAGCGCCTTCCATCTTCTTTCTCGGATTCCGGAGCCTTATCTTTCACATGATCCTTTATTATCCCGAGATTTTCCGGCACAAAAGAAAATAAAGAATCGCCTATCTGCTTGATCACGGGCATAAGGCCGGAAATAGTAGGTGCTTCATAGATATCTTTCTTAAAACCGGCAGGAAGCGGCACAAGCGCCAAGAAATAGAGAACCACCCATAATGTCACCAAACCCTTGGCCGCACCTATGAGGGCCCCTCCGAGAGAGTTGGCCGGCCCGAACAATCCGCCTCCCAAGAACTTATGGATGATATTGCCCAAGGTGAGAAAAACAAAATAGACCGCGATCCAAATGACCACAAAACTGGTTATATAAAGCACCTCGTCTGGCATTTTTATATATCCGGAAACAAAAACGGAAAAACCGGGATACCAGTAGAACGCAAGTATGACCGCGATGAACAAAGCGATAATATCGAACAGGGAACGGATAAAACCTCTCAAAAAACCCCTGCCGATAGAAAGTATCAGGAATATAGAGACCGTTATATCGACCCAGTTCAGGTTCATCGGAGCAGCTATATTTTACCTTTTTTCTTGAGCTGGTCTTTCATCTTCTTCAGCTCTTTTTTCAGATATGGATATTTTAGCGCCAGTATCTGCGCGGCGAGTATAGCGGCGTTCTTGGCCCCGTCCACCGCAACGGTAGCCACGGGCACACCGGGAGGCATCTGAACTATGGAATAAAGGGAATCGAACCCCCCGAGCCCCTGCGAAGATATAGGGATCCCTATGACCGGCAGAACAGTATAAGAAGCCACTACTCCGGGAAGATGGGCAGCCATCCCGGCGCCTGCGATCATAAGATCAAAATTCTTATCGGCCGTTTTGGCTATTTCCATCACTTTCGCGGGTGTGCGATGCGCGGACGCGACTATGACTTCCTTTTTTATCCGGAATTTATCCAGGAGCGCAAGGCCCGACTCTATTTTCGGCAGATCGGAAGCGCTTCCGACAATGACCGCGATTTTTGGGTTTTTCATAGACAGATCTCCTTGAAAGGCTATATTTATGGATATGATAGCATGAATATTCGCACATTGGATATTCCTGGCAGGTCCCTATAAACGGGAGCTGGCATGTTATACTCTTTTCAATGGAAGATAATACCGGGATTAAATACGTCTACCTCATCGGAGACCCTGTCGAACACAGCATCTCTCCGCAAATGCACAATGCGGCTTATAAAGAACTCGGCATCAACTACGAATACAAGCTCATGAAAACCGCAGCAGCGGACCTGAAGAACACCGCAGAGAGGATGAGGGCTCCCGAGATCGCCGGTTTCAATGTAACTGTCCCGCACAAAGAGAAGATAATGGAATATCTCGACTACATAGACGATTCTGCCCTGATAATAGGGGCAGTAAATACCGTTAAGAACGAGAACGGCAAATTAAAAGGTTATAACACGGATTCCATAGGTTTTATCGAATCTTTGACCAGGGACGCGGGATTCGACCCAAAAGGGAAAAGAACACTGCTGATCGGGGCGGGCGGAGGGGCAAAAGCCGTTGCCGTGGCCCTTTGCAAAGAAGAGGTCTCCGAAATAGCTATAAAGGATATAGACACCGAAAAAGCTTCCGCTATGGCGGAAAGCCTCCAAAAGCACTTTAATAACAGGATATTCACTTTGTCGGACGAGCACGCCGCAAAACAATTCCTGATCAACTGTGACTGCATAATCAATGCGACTCCGATCGGTATGTATCCCAAGATAGATGCTTCGCCTTTGAAAAAAGACGCTCCATTGCGGGAAGGGCAGATAATTTACGATCTTGTATACAACCCGGCCCAGACAAAACTCGCAAAAATGGCGGCCGAAAAAGGAGCCAAAGCTTATACCGGATTAGGTATGCTGGTCCGGCAGGGAGCGGCGGGATTTGAACTGTTCACGGAACAGATACCTCCGATAAAGACCATGTGGCATGCCGCGGAAGAAGCCCTCGGGATCGACAAGACGATCCTGGTCTGACTGTCGAAAAATACCGCACATAGAAAACACCCTTATGGGCCTTTTTGGTCTTTTTTAATGGTGGCGGGAAAATTGCTGCAATATCTTCAACATGAAAAGAGCCTTTACTATAATAGAGCTTTTGATCGTCATGTCTTTGATCGGAACAATAATGCTCATTCTCCTGCCTGATATTAAAAAGATCAAAGGCCGCCGGGAGCTTGAGATATCCGCACGGGAAGTCTCGGATTCATTGAACCTTATAAGGCGGAAAGCTTGGGCTATCTCGTCCCAAACAGAGTTCCTTGGAGAAAACAACGGGTATACCATAAGAACGGTCAGTCCTGTTTCCAATTCAATACTGACAATAAGCTCTGGCAAGCTCCCCAAAGGCGTGATATTCGATTCTCCTGCAACCTTTAAATTCGGGGTTTCCGGGTTCCCGCTGCCCGGATATTCAGGGACCGCCGTATTACGCGGAATAAAAGACACTACAATAAAAATAATTGTGTCGTCTTTCGGGAGGATAAGGATTGAATAAACGCGGTTTTTCGTTAATAGAGTCCTTATCCGCCGCCGCGGTATTGGCAATAAGCTGCGCCTATATATGCTCTACGGCATCTTTAGCAAACCGCTCGACAGCAAAAAGTCTTGCGCGCTGCCGAGACATCCTGCAGACGTGTTCCAGAATGGAAGAAACGAAAAGCGCGGCTTTCGAGCTTCTTGAGACCGGACCCGGACTCGAAATAGAAGATATTGATGAATACGCCAAAATACTCCGTGCGGATATTAACGGGTTCAAAATAGATGCGATCAGGTCTAAATTCAGATAAAAAGGGCTTTACTATAATAGAGCTTTTGATAGCCATGATGATCTCATCATTGATCATGGCGGATGCTTTCTTTTTTGTCTTAACGATCATGAGAACGAGAGAGAGAAGCTTGTCGCTGTCAAATAACTTTCAAGAGATCATAAGCAGTTTTAGCCTTATGGAAAGGGAGATCAGGGCCGCCGAAACAATAAGTCCGTCTTCTACGGATAAAAAACTTTTGCTCCTTTTCGGTTCGGACACTATTACATACGAATTCCTGTCAGGAAAGTTGAAAAGAAGCAAAAACTCTTCCGGGCAGTATATAACCACCGACGGAACCATTGATAAGACAGTTTTTTCCTATGTTTCAGGCAGCAATGTTCTTATAGAGATGACTCCGGGAAAAACCCGGATTCCCGTCACATTAGAGGTCTGCTGCAGAAAGGCGTTATGAACAGAACTGGAAATATCCTTATACCGGTGATAATGCTTGCGGCCCTGGCTCTGTCATGCGCCGCCGCCATGTCAAACGAAACTCTGCACAAGATGGTTTTGCTGCGTTTGAAAGATCTTGAAACGAAAGTTTTCTACCTGTCGGAATCGGGATTGGAGCACGGAAAGGTCCTTATAGCCAAAGACAATTCATGGTTCACAGAAGAAAATACGGTAACCGACGACAAGAGCCGTCTCCTTACCGTATCATCCGGAGCGATATATCTTTTCGGAGAAGGCGGTTATAAAATAATAAGGCAAAGATCGCAAAATCGCTTGTACTCTGTCGGCTTTATAGGGTCCGACATTTTAAAAAGCGCCGCTTTTTCTTTTCAGAGAATAGACTTCGAGATGCCGCTGAGAACAAAAAAATGGGAAGAATTCTGATCAGACGTTGAACCTGAAGCTCAGTATATCCGCGTCTTCCACAATATAGTCCCTGCCTTTAAGATAGAATTTACCCTGTTCCTTGAGCTTCGCCTCCGAACCGGCCCGGATAAGGTCGTCGTACTTGAACATTTCGGCCCTTACGAACCCTTTGGCTATATCGGAATGTATCGCTCCGCCGGCTTCGGGGGCGCTTGCCCCTTTTTTGACCGGCCAGGCCCGGACCTCATCCTCTCCCACCGTGAAAAAAGAGATAAGCCCCAGCCCGAAAAAGACCATACGCGTCATTTTATCGGTAGCGGGCTCGTCTATGCCAAGGTCTTTCATGAATTGCGGTCTTTCTTTTTCCGGGATCTGTCTTATCTCCTCTTCGAGATCGGCATTTATAAATACCGCCGGGATATCATATTGCTCTTTGATATAAACGGAAAGAGGATCGCTGCCGGAATTTTTACTTTCGGAATTGACGGCCACAATTATAGGCTTCAGTGTCAGGAACTGGTATGTGCGCAACAACACCTGTTCTTCCT
>CALFCX010000077.1 GCA_937950635.1 uncultured bacterium | reverse complement strand
TTGTTTATTTTTGCTCTTGTATCCTTCCTGGACATTATCTCGTAAGCGAGCGCAAAAAGCCCGTCCGCGGCGAGTATGGCCGTTGCCTCCCCGAATTTCTTATGGCAAGTAGGAAGACCCCTCCTCATATCATCGTCGTCCATGGCCGGAAGGTCGTCATGTATAAGAGAGAAAGTATGCAGCATCTCGGCCGCACAAGCAAAAGAAAGGACATTTTCCGGGGATCCTCCGCACACTTTCGCAGACTCGATCATCAGGATGGCCCGGATGCGTTTTCCGGGAGCTAAAGCGCTGTACCTCATGGCTTCGGCAAGGATACTGCCGTCCAGCGGCAGCAGAGAATCGAGCTCCGAATCCACCAGTCTCTTCATGTCGGCAAGATAAGCCGAAAGGTCCATTATCAAAGCCCCTTTCTTACCGAGATGCCTCGGTCGGAAAGATAATCCTTTATCTGAGCTATCCTCAGCTCGCCAAAATGGAGCAGAGAGGCCAAAAGGGCCGCATCGGCCTCAGCCAGAGAAAAAGCCTCGTACATATGTTCAAGGGTTCCGGCACCTCCTGAAGCTATTACAGGTATATTGACCGCGTTAGATATGGCCTTGGTAAGTTCTATATCATACCCTACCTTCGTCCCGTCCCTGTCCATACTGGTCAAAAGTATCTCCCCCGCACCTAATGACTGGGCCTTCTTTGCCCATTCCACGGCATCAATCCCGGTCGGCGTACGTCCCCCATGCGTATAAACTTCCCATTTAGTATCTGTCTTTTTTGCATCTATCGCTATGACCACGCATTGGCTGCCGAACTGATCGGCGGCCTCACGTATGAAAGACGGGTCTTTTACCGCGGCGGTATTTATCGAAACTTTGTCGGCACCTGAGGAGAGGATCTGCCTTATAGTTTCTATATCATATATCCCTCCCCCGACCGTAAAAGGAATAAAGACCTCTTCGGCTACCCTTTTCACCACATCGATCATTATGTCCCTTCTCTCGTGAGAAGCCGTTATGTCCAGAAAAACCAGCTCATCAGCCCCTTCCCTGTCGTATATCTTGGCAAGTTCCACGGGATCCCCGGCATCCGAGAGATTAACAAAATTTATACCTTTAACTACGCGCCCGTCCTTGACGTCAAGACAGGGTATTATTCTCTTTGAAAGCATATGATCACTCTTCCTTTAATTTTATCATGATAAAGGTTCTGCTTCCGCTGTAATGGTTACGGGGGCAACACGGTTGAGATGATACCAGTCCAGCACTTTACCGGCTATACGCGCCGTCACCTGATCACCGTGCTGGCCGTGCTCCACAAAAGCCCCGACAGCTATTTTCGGCCTGTCATAGGGGGCATAACACATGAACCATGCATGCGCCGGTTTCCTTGGATTTTCGGCAGTACCGGTCTTTCCCGCAGCTTCAAAAGAAACTATTCTTGCCGCACGGCCGGTTCCGCGAACGACAACATCATGCAGGGCGGACCTTATGATCTCTAAATCCTTCTCTGAAACAGGGACTCCTCCTATCACCTTCGGTCTATAAGAGAATAAGACATTGTTGCTACGGTCCTTTATGTCAAGTATGACATGCGGTTCGTATCTTTCGCTGCCGTTGCCTATGGAAGCGTACATATTGGTCATCTGAAGCGGAGTCACCCACAGAAATCCCTGCCCTATGGCATAATTCAAAGAATCACCCGGATACCAGCTCTCTTTGTATATTCTTTTCTTCCACGAACTGGACGGAACGATCCCTGCAGATTCCGAAGGAAGATCTATTCCCGTGATCTGTCCCAGGCCATATCTCTCGGCGAACTCAGCCAGCACATCAGGTCCTGTCCTCAATCCGACCTGATAGAAAACGACATTGCATGATTGGACCAGCCCCTCGTACAGGTCCAGATGACCGTGACCGCCGGCTTTCCAGCACCTTGCTGTCCTGGCCCCCTGTTTAAAGAACCCCGGACAAAAGAACCTGTCAGAAGCCTTGAAGAGATCCTTTTCTATGGCCGCGGACAAAGATACCGTCTTAAAGATGGATCCGGGAGGGTAAGAGTTCACAGATCTGTTCAAAAAAGGCTTGTTCCTGGAATATATCTCTTTCCACTCCTGCGGTGAGATAGGCGCCGAAAAGATGTTCGGATCGTAACTGGGATGAGAGGCCATCGCCAGAACCTCTCCGCTGACAATATCAAGGACAACAACCGTCCCGGTATTGCCGGCAAGAGCTTCTTCAGCGGCTTTTTGAAGTTCCAGATCTATAGTAAGCCGTATGTTCTTACCCGGGATCGGGTCCTCCACCCCTCTTTCCTGAGAAGCCCGCCCGTAAGAAGATATGGACAAACGTTCTCCGCCGTTAGTTCCTCTGAGATACGCATCATAAACTTTTTCCACCCCCGTCTTTCCTATAAGGTCCCCCTGTCTTATATTTAGCGCGGGATATTTCTCTATATCTGAAGCGCTCACCTCTCCTATATATCCGAGCACGTGAGCAGCCATACTCCCGTTGGGATATACACGCACCGGCCTTATATTCACAACGACCCCTTCAAGGAGATGTTTTTTTTCTTCCAGGCGCGAAACGATATCTTTTGGAACGTTCTGCTTTATAAGGATAGGGTCAAAAGGACGCGCTTTCTTTTCGGATAATTTTTTTTCTATTTCGGACTGCGGAACGGATAATATATCGGAAAGGGTCCTCAAGACCAGGTTGCGGTCTTTTATGTGCGTCTGCAGGATATAAACAGAGAATACGGCCTTATTAGCAACGAGGACATTGCCGTACCTGTCATATATTATCCCTCTAGGCGCTACCAGCGGCATGGACTGGGCGGCATTGGCCCAGGATATACGCAAATAAGAGCGATGGTCAATTATCTGCAATATCCAGAGACGCAGCGTAAGAGCAACAAGAACTGCTGCAAGGACCGCAAGCATTATAAAGGCGTTCCTGCTATATTTTGAGTTTTCCATCGTTAATGCTTTCGGCCCTGATAATAAGCGCCTTTAAATAAGGCGTGAACAAGGCATTCAACACTGACACAACGATAATCACTGGCCATGTCCAGGACATATCTTTTGCGTATAGTCCGGTCAAAATCCAGGATGCGGACAAATATGAGAAAAAAGTGCCGCCAAAAACGAAAGCGAACATCGTGGTCTCTTCTTCGCTAAAAAATCTTTCCTTAAGCAGTCCGAGAATAAAACAGGTCAAAGGGACCGCCATCGCAAGAACAAACCGTTCAGGCGAGAACACATCGGCAGAGACCCCGGCAAAAACTCCCAGCCAAAAACCTTCCCTATGACCGAACATAAAGGCGGCAAGACAGGCAAAAGCAACCGGCAAATCTAACGAAGCCCCAAAAACGGTTATGCGCGACAGGACCACCGTTTGGAATACCACAAGAAACAGCATTATAAGGAAAAGCTTTAAAATACGCATGTTACCTGACTATAAATACCGACCTGAGGTCGGAAAAATCCGCTTCAGGCTCTATCGTCAGATCACGAAAAAGTTCAAGGTCCTTTTTCCGGGTCTCACGTATACGCCCGACCGGTATCCCTTTAGGGAAATAATCCGATATGCCTGATGTAACAGCCGTATCGCCGTCACGGACATCCGATGTGGAGCTTATATATTTCAACAGAGGCTGCTGCGCGCCCCTTCCGGCCATGACCCCGATCTCAGAAGATCTCGGGATAGAGACCGAAACATAGCTGTTCTCATCGATCAGAAGAAGAACCTTGCACGAATGAGGATACACTTCAATGACCCTTCCCACAAGACCTTTGGGAGAAACAACCGCTTTTCCCTGCTTTATCCCTTCTGAGGTCCCTTTATCAACGACCACGCATTTGAACCATGAGGATTGACTCCGGGAGATCACCTCGGCCGGCACAAGACGAAGTCCATATTGATTCCTGTCCTTAAACCCAACAAGCCCTTTCAGACGCCTGTTCTCCCCTATGAGCTCCGTAAAAAGATCCGTCACTATCCTTTGAGCTGCCAGTTCTTTCTTCAGACGTTCATTCTCTTTCTGAGCCCCTCTTAAAGATATCAGGGACTTTCCGGCATACGAAAAAAAAGAGACTGTTTTAAAGGAAATATATTGGATCGGGTATATCGCTCTAAATAGAACATTGCGTACCGCAGAAACCGGAGCAGTATCCCTGACAGGAGTGAAAACAGATACAGCGGCAACGGCCGCTATGATCAGGGTTATCTTTATTAATGACCCGCTGTTGTTTTCGCGCATATTATGAGGGACTTATTGCCAGGATTTCTTGTTCGTGATAAGAACTTTTTTGAGAGTATCTATCTCTTCCAATACTTTCCCGGTTCCGTAAGCCACACAGGAGAGCGGATCATCGACCACATACACCGACATCTCTGTCTCCTGGCTCAGGTGTTTGTCGAGTCCTCGCAGGAGAGAGCCGCCGCCGGCCATAACTATCCCGCGGTCCATGATATCCGCGGCCAGTTCGGGGGGTGTTTTTTCAAGCGTCATACGGACCCCGTCAACCACTATTGCCACGGGTTCCGCAAGAGCATCCCTTATTTCCGCCGAGGTCAATGTTATTGTTTTCGGCAGTCCCGAAACAAGGTCCCTGCCCCTTACCTCTACCGTTCTTTCTTCTCCCAGAGGATAAGCCGAGCCTATGTCTATCTTGATCTGTTCAGCAGTCCGCTCGCCTATAAGAAGGTTGTAGTTCTTTCTGCAGTGAGAAACTATCGCCTCATCCATCTCGTCGCCGGCAACTCTGATAGATTTGGAGACCACTATACCTCCGAGAGCCAATACGGCCACTTCGGTGGTGCCTCCGCCTATATCCACTATCATGCTGCCTATAGGTTCGGAGACCGGAAGAGAAGCCCCTATAGCCGCGGCCATCGGTTCTTCGATCAGATAGGCCTCTCTTGCGCCCGCATGCATAGCCGCGTCTATCACAGCCCGGCGTTCGACACCGGTTATCCCGGACGGAACACCCACAACGATCCTCGGCCTTACAAAAGCGGATCTGTTATGGCTTTTGGTGATGAAATGCCTCATCATCATTTCCGTAACCTCAAAGTCAGCTATTACACCGTCACGAAGCGGCCTTACCGCAATTATGTTCGCCGGGGTCCGGCCAAGCATGCCTTTGGCTTCATTGCCTATAGCAAGGACTTTGCCGGTGTCTTTGTTTATGGCGACTACCGAAGGTTCGCAGAGTATTATACCTTCACCCTTTGCGAATACCAGCGTGGTCTCAGTTCCTAAGTCTATACCAAGGTCCCGTGAAAAATGACCGAACACATAATCGTAAATTCCCATTTTATCCCCCTAATCTATTATTTCGCCCTCAAAACCTTTATCCCTGAGCTGTTGGACCAGCCTTTCGGCGTTGGAGCGGCTTTTAAAAACACCTGCCTGTACGGAGAAACGTCCGGAAGACTCCTCTTTCACGAAACTTTCAAATCCGGAATCCGTAAGCTTCGCCACAAGCTCGGCGGCTTTTTCCCTGCTGTCGAAAACTGAGCTGCGCACCCTGAACACCTTGGAAGAAGAGACCGCTTTTTTTGGCGCAACGGGTTTTGATCGCGGCTTTTCCTCCGTTTTTTTCTGAGGAGAAAAAGGATCCTGTCTTTTCTCTTCTTTTTGGTCGGTTTTTACGGGTTCCTTATCCTCAACAGCTCGGGCCGAGGAAGTCTCATAAACCGGAAGGGCCTCTTGGGTAACTACCGCTTCAGAAGAAACCGCCCCCAGCTGGATCCTTTCTTCCGAGAATCTTTCGTCAAGCTTTTGAAAATCAATATCAGGGAGTTTTTTTACCGGGGTCAGGAGCATTTTCCCCAGGAAGAAACTGATCCAAAAGCTTGAGATAACGAGAACAACGACAAAAACAGCTATGGCTAAAGATCTGATATTAAACGGTTTCTTTTTCCGCAGGTCTCTGACGACGCCTATTTCATCGTCCGGAATATCCAAACCCAGCTGGCTGTTTTGTTGCGCCATTTTATCCCTTTTTAACGAACAGTATATATTTTACACTATATCGGCAAATTGCGTCAAATGTCCGATCTTAGCACATCCGCGCATGTAAAAAGGGATCCGCACACGCAGATGACATCCGAAAAAGACGCCATCTTCAAAGATTTCTTCAAGCCTTCATCCGGAAAAGAGCCGACAACTGTCTTTAGGCCGTGTTTTTTCGCTTCCGACGCTATCACCTCAGGAGCACACGCGCGCGGGTTGTCGGGAGCAACGGCAATTACCGTATCGGCATATTGAGATATTATCCCCATCATCCCGGAGAGGTCCTTGTCCTTCAATATGCCGGCCACAATATAAAGATCCCCTTTGGTCATATCTGATACCGTCCTCAAGAGCGCTTTTATCCCGGCGGGATTATGGGCTCCGTCCAGTATTACAAGTGGCCGTTTATTGATCACCTGAAATCTCGCGGGCCAATCCGCACGGCTGAGACCTTCGCGCAGAGTGTTTTCGGTTATATGAAAGCCCAAGTTACGCAATTCCGACAGCAGGCCGAAAACCACCGCAACATTATGAGACTGATGGGCCCCGAACAAAGGAACGAACAGCCCCTTAACAGTTCTTTTCCCGTAAAGAACATCCATTATTTGTCCGTCGCCGGACTTCCCGACAATATCCGCTCTTATATCAGGATCGTTCCCGGAACACAAAATAATCTTTGACGAGTTCCTTGCGCACTCTTTACGGATGATCTTCAGCGCGTCCGGACGCTCAGAAGCGGTAACAAGCGGTATCCCCGGTTTTATTATTCCCGCTTTTTCACGGGCTATCTTTGCTATCGTATCTCCGAGCACGGAACAATGATCAAGGTCCACATTGGTTATGGCCGTCACGACCGGTGTTATCACGTTAGTCGAATCAAGTCTGCCGCCAAGACCGGTTTCTATCACGGCAATATCGACTTCTTGTTCCGCAAAATGCAGGAATGCCGCCGCTGTGAGCAGCTCGAACTCTGTCGGCAGCTCTTCCAGTGAATATCTCTCGTCAACGGCCTTTTTGATCTTACTTATAAGCTGCGAAAACCCGGTCCTGGATATATCTTTACGGTTGATCTTTATCCTTTCCGTATACTCCAACAAATGCGGGGAGATATATAGACCGGTCTTATAACCCGCATCCTTCAATACTGAAGCGGTCATGGCACAAACAGATCCCTTGCCGTTGGTCCCGGCAACATGTATGCTTTTGAATTTTTTGTGAGGATCACCCAATATTTCAAGAAGGTGATTTATCCTTGACAACCCGAGCTTGATGCCGAATTTCCAGAATGATTCCAGGTAAGATATCGACTCTTCGTATTTCATGATGAGATCTTCAGATGAGGATCCCGGCAAAATGATTGATAAGGAACACAAGACCCGAAGAAAAACCCGGGAACAATATCAGGAATATGAGGACAAAAAAGCCGTACGGCTCCATCCTGTCCATAAAGATCCTGCCCTCATAAGGCAGAACGGCGCGCAAAAGCCTTGAACCGTCCAGCGGAGGTACCGGCAAAAGGTTAAAAATACCAAGGGCTATGTTTATCCAGACAGCATATTGAAAAACGCTGGCAAAGAAATAACCGGTCTCCGATGCAGGGAAAGAAAAGATCTTAAAGACAGAGGCGGCTATGACGGCAAGAGAAAAATTCGCGATCGGGCCTGCCAAAGATACAAAAGCCATGTCTTTTTCCGGATCTTTGAAATAGTTCGGGTTTATAGGCACAGGTTTTGCCCAGCCGAACCTCACCAGCACAAGCATAATGAACCCGACAGGATCTATATGCGCGAGAGGGTTAAGCGTGAGCCTCCCGGACATCCTGGGGGTCGGGTCGCCGAAAAATTCCGCGGCCCTGCCATGGGCATACTCATGCAGAGTTATCGAGAACAATATAACGGCGATCATTACCGCGAAGAACAGCATAACAATATTGTACTACGCCCTCGGATGCGTGTCCTTGTAAACTTTTTTCAATCGATCCCTGCTCACATTGGTATATAT
>CALFCX010000076.1 GCA_937950635.1 uncultured bacterium | reverse complement strand
AACATCCATGAATCATGCGTAAAGTACGGCAAAGAAGGAAGTTTTATCAACTACGTAAACGGCGCTAATATCGCCGGGTTCGTGAAAGTTGCCGATGCGATGATCGACCAGGGCGTTGTATAAAGCTATAGCATCCTATTGTCCGATACGTAAGGGCGGGTTTAAAACCCGCCCTTACTATATTTTTGCGTGCTAACATTATCCTATGCGCGACCAAATCGAGAGAATATTATCCTCTGTCACAAAACCTGCAAGATACATAGGCAACGAACTCAACTCTATCCGCAAACCGCACGATAACAAAATAAAATTCGCCCTTGCTTATCCGGACACATATGAAATAGGCATGTCAAATCTCGGGCTCCAGATCCTTTATCATATCCTTAATAAAAGGCCTGATATGCTCGCCGAAAGGTTCTATGCCCCGTGGACCGACATGGAAGAAAAGATGAGAGAGAACTCTCTACCATTATTCTCTCTGGAGAGCTGGACCCCGGTAAAAGACTTCGACATAGTCGGCTTTTCCGTACAGAACGAGCTGACATACACGAATATACTGAACATGCTCGAGCTGGCTCATATCCCCCTTTACAGATCGGAACGGGACGGATCTTGCCCGTTAATAATAGCCGGCGGAGCGTGTACCAACAACCCGGAACCGCTGTCAGATTTTATAGACGCTTTCGTTATCGGGGACGGCGAAGAAGTTATATTGGAAATCGCGGATACATATAATAATTGCAGGGGGATTCCGCGAAGCGCTCTCTTGGGATCATTATCTAAGATCGAAGGCGTATACGTTCCTGGTCTCAACGGGCTTGGCAAAGTAAAAAGGCGCGTTGTAAAAGATATAAATACTATCGATTATCCGACATCTCCTATAGTCCCGTTCATTGAGATAGTCCACGACCGCGCCACCATAGAGATAATGAGAGGATGTCCGCGCAGATGCAAATTCTGTCAGGCCGGAGCAGTTAATAAGCCCGTCAGGATGTTAAGGCCGGAAAAAGTGATCGAAATAGCGAAAGAGACCGTAAAGAACACGGGATTTGAGGAAGTCTCCCTGGTCTCATTGTCGAGCAGCGATTATCCGCATCTTCACGAAGTGGCAGCCGAACTCGGCAGGTATTTCGCGCCAAAAAGGATCTCTCTTTCATTGCCGTCACTCAGGGCCGATACTCTCAATGAAAAACTGGCAAAAGAGATGCTTTCGGTACGGCAATCAGGCTTCACTATAGCGCCCGAGGCGGGTACCCAAAGACTGAGGGACCATATATGCAAAGATCTCACCGAGGAAAAGATCATAAATTCCGTAAGAACAGCGGTAAAAAGCGGCTCGAACCGGATAAAGCTCTATTTTATGATAGGGCTCCCCACCGAGACCGATGATGACATAAAAGGCATAGCGGACCTGGCATACACGCTGATCAAAGAAGCAAGATCGATAAGCACAAGAGCAAAGATCGTCGTGAACGTATCCACGTTCATCCCGAAGAAGAACACTCCTTTCGAGAACGAAAAGATGATAAATCTTGAGGCGATAAAAAAGAAACAGGAATATTTAAAAGAGAATCTGAGGCACAAAAGTATGGAATTAAAATGGCATGACAGAGGAATGAGCACGATCGAAGGCCTTCTTTCCACGGGCACCAAAGAAACGGGGAAAATATTATTAAGAGCGTTCAGGTCCGGATGTAAATTCGATAATTGGGCCGAACACTTCGATTTTTCAAGATGGGAGGCCGCAATTGCAGCGCATACGGATTAAGTACAAAAAAGAGATGAAGTTCATAGGCCATCTGGACATGGTAAGGCTCTGGGAAAGGGCTTTGCGCCGGACAGATCTTCCTGCGGCCTACTCGGAAGGATTCAATCCCAGGCAAAAGCTCTCGTTCGGCCCGCCGCTCCCGCTGGGCTTTACTTCGGAATGTGAACTGCTGGATATTTATTTCGAAAAATGGGTGAACCCTGAACAAACAAAGAATTTGCTGAGTTCAACTCTCCCGAAAGGCATTGAGATAATAGAAGCAGGCAATGTGTTCCTGGCAAGAGCTTCTATAACGGCCGAGATAAAAACAGCGGTTTATTCGGCGGATGTATCGGGAGATATAAGCGAAAAGATCTCCGAGGTCCTCGGGTCTAAAGAGATAATCGTACAACGCAAAGAAAAGGACTTTAATATCAGGCCGATGATAAAAGAACTTTCCCAAAGCGGCAATACAGTCAACATAGCCGTTCAGTGCGACAATTTCGGGTCCATAAAAGCTCAGGAATTGACAGGTATGTTCAAAGAAAACCTGACGGGCACGTTCAGAAGGATAGCATTATATTGCTCATGATCTGTCCCGGATATGCATCAGCCTGACCTTTAGGACGTCCCAGAACATCTGAGCCGAATCGGTAACAGGATTTACCCTGGACCTTGGAGAATCCGTCCACACTATAGGGACTTCAGCGGTGCTGTATCCCAATCTCTGGGCCAGATATAATATTTCAACGTCAAAGGCGAACCTATCCATCTTCTGTCTGTAAAAAATATCCGCCGCCGCATCTCTGGTAAATGCCTTGAAACCGCACTGGGTATCTTCGAAACCCAGCCCGGCGAACACCCTTACAAGAAAATTGAAGGTCCTGCCCATGGTCTCCCTGTAGAACGGCTGGCGTACTTTTATATCAGCTCCCTCGACGGAACGCGATCCTATGGCAACGTCAAAGCCGGCCCGTAAAGAATCCTCGAGTTTGTCCAGTTCCGATATCGGAGTTGAGCCGTCGGCATCCATGAACAAGGCCCTGTTCGCGGTATTGGCAAGCATTCCCTGCCTTACCGAAAAGCCTTTTCCGAAATTTGGCCTTTTGGGGGTAAGATAAAAATTGTTATGCCTGCAGAATTGGCCGACCGCGTCCCTTGTATCGTCCGTACTGCCGTCATCAACAACTATCACTTCAAAAGGATCGCGCGGCCTTGAAGAAAAATGGTCGTAAATGCTCTCGACTGTAGGCCTTATCCTCGGAGATTCATTATATGCGGGGATGACTATATTATATAAAGGCCTCCTGCCGCTGATACGGTGCAGCCTGCTCCAAAGAAAAGCTTCCGATCTTGCCAGAGCAGGATCGGCGGCCGTCTTTATTGTGTTTGTTCTTAGAAAAACCATCTTAATCCAATCTTCTGACCACCATCTCGCAACTTGGTGTTGGGATTATCACGCTTTTACGGAACGAGAACGAATCACTGCCCATGTAGTGATACTGCCCGTCTTCGTCAACACAAAAGACGTTATCTCTGCCCCGTCTTGGAAATCCGCCCCCTATTATGCAGCCGTCAAAAGACATGTCTCTCAGATCATACCCGAGGCAGTTCTCAGTCACGGAAAGCCCGAGTGCGGACCTGTCGGGCCACAGGGAGGAATTGCTTATCCAGGCGCCGCGGCCTATGGTCCAGGAACGGCCTTTCGGGCCTCCGTTTATTACCGAATTTATTACCGTTGCTCCGGCTTCAACGGTAACGTTGTCTCCTATATATGTAGGACCTATGATTCGGGCATCATCGCTCACGCGGGCATTTTCCCCAAGTAATATCCTGTTGCCTGATTCATCAAAGACAAAATTGCTGAATTTTGTCGGCCACCATGAAAAGTCATGGGCCTCTTCGAATCCCCCTCGTTCATATAAAAATTCATGATTGGATTCCAAGAGAGCCGACAATGTCCCGTCATCGGCCCAAAGCCCGCCGAGAAGATAACCGTAAAATCCTCTAGGCGCATCTTCGGACCGGGGAGCGTATATTTCCGGATGATGGAGAGTGATATCCGCAAATATATGCTTAGCCCAGTCGCTGAAATTCGGGTTGACCTGACCTTCTTCTACCTGGCCTTTCTCGACAAGTATCCGCGAGAAAACGCCCAAACGGTAATGGCGACCGCTTCCGTCAGTATGATCGTTGCAGTAGCCGTTGCCGTTCTTGTTGGCACCTACCTGAACATCGCCGAATATTCGCTCAAAAAGCTCTCTCCTAAAAATATATATAGAGGCGTTATTGAGATTGCTTCTTGCGTTCGGATTCTTTTCTTCAAAACCTAAGATAGGAGCGAATTTTCCGCCGCGGTAAGCGATGCTTTTGTCCCCGTTCCTGTACTTATCTCCTCTTCTTATAACCGTACCGAAGCGTCCTACCTGGTCCCAAGGAACAGGCGACAATCCTATCGTGACCAAAGCATTGTGAGTTATATGGGCGTCGAGCATATCGGAAACATCGGCATCGGACCTTATATCCCCTGACACAACTATATAATTGTCAGAGGTCCCTACGACTTTGCCGCCTTCTTCTTCTGACATATCTTCAAGCCATCCGCGCACGAGACACCCGGCCGTGTCAAGATTATGATCTTTTTGATGTTCCCAGTAAAAACTGCCTCCAGCGGTCTTTCTGAGAGAAGCCATGTTCGGCCCAAAAAAAGTTTTCATATCCTCCGGCATGTACATGAGAGCCATTCCTATGTCCTCTACTCCGCAGGAAGAAGCCACTCTCTGCGCGAGCGGAAGCATGAGCGGCACGCCGGCAAGAGGAGCAAGCGGTTTCGGCATGGCGTTAGTATTCACGCTCCCGGGATTCAACCCTCTTTTTTGCATATCCCTGAGAGCGACCCCGGGATTCCCCGTCAAAGGATAAAGCCTGGATCCCAGCCCTCCGCCTAATGACATCATTCCTATTCTCTGAGAAGCAGTCATTGGGTCCTCCTTGGCAAAAATACTCGTATTCAGTTATTTATCGCGAAAAAACAAGTGAAATTTCAGAAAAAAACGCTCGAGAACAGTTATGATATGAACAATAATAGGGTCTTTATGCCCCTTCTTTCCATACCTCAATTGCGGTCCTCAGCCTCAAGAGATTTTGGATGCGGCAACATACAGGCTTTCAAGAACACGGCGGGATTGGCCGCTCGGTCAGGCATAAGAGCCCTGTGCGTGGCGCCAGTTAACGAGACAGAACCTCATCTGGCAAGTCTTTTCAGCAGATCCAGCAACAACGCCTTAAGCGCCAGAATAGTAACTTTGCAAGAAGTCCCGGAAATAGCAAACACCCCCGAACTCAGAGCCGAACTTTCCAGAAGGCTTATAGGACTGTCGGAACAAACCGCCGCAAGAAAGATGAACATCCCGCTCGTGGAGAGAGAGAATGCCGCATTCCTTAGAAAAGCCCACGATGTTTTTCTTCAGGGATCCAGATGGTCCGCAAGAAGAAGAGCGGCAGGAAGATTCTCCGAGGAACAGGGCTGGTGGCTAAAACCTTATTCGGCTTTCAAAGCCATGGAAAGACTGTTCCGCCCCGCTCCTATGGAAACATGGGATCCTTCCTACGCTGATCTCTCAAGCAGAAAAGCGAGATCTTTCCTCGGGAGCTCCGAAGTAAAAGACCTTAGGAGCTTTTTCGAGTTCGCACAATTCGAGGCCGACCGGCAGTTAAAAGAAGCGCTGGCTTACGCCCATGAAGCCGGCATAGAGGAAATAGAGCTTCTGATGGGGGTCGGGGTCTCCAGAATAAGCGCCGAGGCTTTTTTAATGGGCAATGTTTATGACAGGTTCCGGCAGATCGGATGCCTGCCGGAACCGGAGAACGGTTATCCACTCCAGCTCTGGGGATTTCCGGCCGAAAGGGCCGAGAACCCTGAGGCGCTCCAGTTCAAAGCACAGAGCCTGAAGCATATGCGGGAACTGGGGTTCGACAGGATATCTCTCGATCACGCGGCAGGGCTTTTTGGAGGATATTTCACGTTCCCTGTATATGATGAAGGACTTTTGGGATCCGGACAATTCAGGCTGCTAAAGGCCGATGATCCTGCCGATGCTCAGTATGCCATAGACAAATACAGATGGGATTGTGACGGCATGGACCCAGAAAGCCATGCGGACAATGTTCTTTTTTCCATACTCCGACAGGCTTCCGGAATGAGGTTGTCGGCCGAGACCGTCGGAGATAAAAGAAGAAGAGAACTGGCGGAAACGGCAATAACCAAAGCCATAGATAAAGGCTTTGATATAACTCTCATGGAAGCTCTTCCCTGGTGGAATCCAGAAAAAACCCCGACCCTGCATGATTATTCCGGAAACGACCGGTTAAGCCTGACCCATGATATGCCGGCTCTCACGGCACTTATGACAGGCCGCGTGGGAGCCCATGTTTATCCGTGGATAAACGGCGCTTCCGTTGCCGCACTGCTCAACAGACTGCGGATACTTGCTCCGCAGATCGATGCTCCGCAGGATATCTCACAGCTTACCCCGGAATTCATGTTCGAAGTAATGCGAAGGACCGCATGCGGCTCAAG
>CALFCX010000075.1 GCA_937950635.1 uncultured bacterium | reverse complement strand
TACCTTTTTAATGAGTTGTATTTGCTTTCGGCGTTCTGATCTTCCACTTTTTGTCCTCCTCTCGTTTTGACAAGTTCGTTCTTCAGTTTCTCATAAGGTATTGGGTATTTTTTCAGCTTGGAAAGCGCCAGAAGGCAATGGTCCAGGCTGACAAAAGAGTCTCCCATCTCTTTTGATATTTCTTCCGCGGCCGTCAGTACGGTGTTCAGTTCATTTCCTATAAAAGGCTCAACTCCGCTTCCCTTTACCTGCGGAAGTCCTTTTATCTTTTGCTCCGCTTCTCTTGAAAGAGTCCTGACATCTATGTTCATAGCCGAAAGTATTTGGGACGCTATTCCCTCCCGGTCTTTCAGCATCTCATAGACCATGTGGGCTATGGTGATCTCCTGCTGTCCTGCTTCCCTGCATGCGGCGGCCGCGGAATTAAGCGCCTCTTGTAGTGCAAAAGTCATTTTATCGAAATTCGGCATAAAAATCCCCGCAAACCATTATACAATAAAAAAACTGGGACCTCGTATGTTATAATTTACTTTGTTCGAGACCCACTAGCTCATCCCTCGACCCTTTGACGGGCTCAGGGCTCGGGATGGCTGATCGGGGTCTTGAGTAAAATAGTTTGACCCACTAGCTCATCTGGTAGAGCACTTGCCTTTTAAGCAAGTGGTGCCGCGTTCGAGTCGCGGGTGGGTCATATTGTGGACCCGTAGTGTAGGGGCTTAACACGCCTGCCTGTCACGCAGGAGATCGAGGGTTCGAATCCCTTCGGGTCCGATTGCGCCGGGATAGCTCAGTTGGTAGAGCAGTAGCCTGAAAAGCTATGTGTCCGCAGTTCAATTCTGCGTCCCGGCATTTTTTCATTAACCAATATGCCGACGTAGTCCCTCGACAAGCTCGGGACAACGGTTGACAATTTATTGGCACTGAGCGATCCTGAGAGAGCAAGGCGAGTCGAAGGAGAGTCGAAGTGCCGACGTAGCTCAGCTGGTAGAGCAACGCTTTCGTAAAGCGTGGGTCGTCGGTTCAATTCCGACCGTCGGCTTATAAAGCCTGGGTCGCCCCGATGGAATCGGGGCCGTCGGCTTTCTGTGCTCGGTTCGCGGTCAAAGTCTTTTATGATAAAATTAGCTGATACGTAAACGGGTTAAGGGGGTATATATGTATGGCTAAGAAGATCTTGGTTGTTGATGATGAAAAAGATATCGTCGACATTGTAAAAGAGATCCTCAAACATGAAGGATACGAAGTTGATACCGCCTGTGATGGCGAGGAAGGTCTTAAAAAGGTCTCCGAGAGCAAGCCGGATCTCGTTGTTGCGGACGTGATGATGCCTAAGATGGACGGATACGAATTCGTGAAGAAGATGAAAGAAGACCAGTCCGCATCTTCCATACCCGTAGTGTTCCTTACAGCAAAAGACCAGACCACTGACAGGTACAAAGGCCTGTCTTTGGGAGTAGCCGCTTATATAGTAAAGCTCTTTGATCTGGACGAGCTCAGAGAGACGGTCCGTGAGATACTTGAATCCAAGAAAAATTAGCCGTTTCCCGGAATTTAAAAAACATGCCGACGTAGCCCTTCGACAGGCTCAGGGCTGTGAGGTGCTTGCATCGAGCGATCCTGAGGGAGCGAAGCGAGTCGAAGGAGAGTCGAAGTGCCGACGTAGCTCAGCTGGTAGAGCAGCGGTTTTGTAAACCGCAGGTCGTCAGTTCAAGCCTGACCGTCGGCTTTTTGATGGAAAGCATCTGCGGTTTTTTTGAATTAAAACCGCAGGTCGCCCCGATGGAATCGGGGCCGTCGGCTTTTTTTTGATGGCGTCGGTTTAACGGAAAATTAGAAATCCTCTATAAAGATGATTATTGAAACATTGGTTGTAGGCCCCATAAAAACGAATTGTTATATCGCAACCGATGAAAAAAGCAGGGATTCGTTCATTGTTGATGCCGGTGACAATCCCGCTAAGATAATAGGCCTGGTCGAAGGCCGTCTTCTGTCTGTAAAAGGCATAATCGCCACTCACGGGCATTTTGACCATGTGACTGCCGTAAAAGCGCTCAAAGACAGGTTCAAAGCGCCTTTTTTCATGAATCCCGAAGATTTTCCCATGCTTTACGATATGGGCTCGCCTGAAGTACCTTTATATGACGGTCTTAAGCTAAAAGCCGGAGGGTTAGAGTTCAAGGTTATACACACTCCCGGACATACTCCCGGGTGCGTCTGCCTTTATTCAGAGAAGGACGGCGTCTTGTTTTCCGGGGACACGCTTTTTTACGCGGACCATGGAAGATGCGACCTTCCGGAGGGATCATATCCCGACATGAAAAATTCCCTGATAAAACTTTTTGATCTTCCCGATGACACTGTCGTATATCCTGGGCACGGACGCAAGACTAAGATAGGGGACGAAAAGAAAAGGGGGCTTGTATAGCCATGAGCGGGCCTGCTAACATATTCTGCTTTTACGGGCCGGAGGATTTTCTTGTAGAAGAAGAACTGTCGATCTTGAGAGCTAAAACAGCAGAGGCGGGAGGGTGCGACCCGGGCCTTGAATATTTCTCTCCGGACAGCGCGGTCATTACCGATCTGATAGGGAATATTTGTACGCCGTCCCTTTTCGGCGGTAGCCGGATAATAGTTTTGGAAGGCTTTGAGGATGAAGACTATATCCTTTTGCTGGACAACAGGAAGAGTTTCCCCCACTCTGTGAAAATAGTGATAATGAAGGACAAGCTCGATAAAAGGGGCAAACTTTATAAGCTTTTGGCCTCTGATTCGGTAATGAAGGAGTTCAACCATTTTGCCGAATGGGAAACAAAAAAGGTGGTCGATTGGATTATATCAAGGGCAAAAAAGGCCGGGAAGAACATAGATCCTGCGGATGCCGAGCTTTTGAACGATATCTCAGGGCCTTCGCTGCGCCAGCTCGCCTGCGAAATTGACAAATTGTCGGTTTATATTGCCGACGGGAATACCATACGATCGGATGATATAAGGGCTCTTGCCGTTTCCGGCGAACTGGGGGCTTTTGCCCTTGAGAACGCATTCGCCGACAGGGATCTCGGGTCCGCTATCAAGTCTTTGGACGGCGCGTTCAGGTCAAAGCAGCAGCCCCAGGTGCTAATAGGCCGGATAGCCTCAAGGTTGCGCCCGTATCTTATGATAAAAGCACTGCAGGCAAAAAAAATGAGCGACGATAAGATAATAAGCATGCTCGGAATGAACCCTTATTTTTATGAAAGATGTAACAAGGGGGCGGCGCTTTATTCGTTGGAAGAGCTTGTTTCTGCCGTCGGGATATTGTCAAGGACCGATCTTTTGATAAAAAACTCATCCTCCTCTCCGCGTATAGCTCTCGAAATGGCCATAGTGGACATAATGGGTGGCAGGTAAGATGGACAGGCATGAGAACAGGGCGAAATTCCTGCTGCTATGTTTTGTAGCTCTTTTTTCTTTCCTGATATTGAGACTTTTTTTCATTCAGGTGATAAGGCATTCCTTTTATAAAGGACTTTCTTCGGACCAAAGGCTCCGTGCAGTGGACCTTTTGCCTGACAGAGGGGATATCCTGGACAGGAACGGCAATCTTCTTGCCACATCGGTGGAAAAATGGTCCGTGTATGTTCGTCCCAGGGCGATCAAAGATAAAAATACAGCGGTCCGCCGCCTTGTGGAAGCAGATGCCTCGAATGAGGATCTGATCAGGGAAAAGTTCGCTTCCGGCAGCAATTTTTGGCTCAGAAGAAAGGCTGATAAGTCGTATGCCGATAAGATAAGAAAGATAGACATCTCCGGCATAGATATAACCCCGGAAAAAAAGAGGATATATCCCAAGGGAAGGCTTGCTTCCCAGCTTATAGGTTTTGCCGGGATAGATAACGAAGGACTTTCGGGTATAGAATTGGCGCTCGAAAAGCATCTGTTGGGCAGGCCCGGAAGATACGTTTTTGAAAAAGACCCGACGGGGAGAGAGATATTTTCCGGAATGTCCAGACAGGTCATGGCTCCTGAAGACGGGATGGACGTGTATCTTACTATAGATGAACCCATCCAGTATTTTGCCCAAAAGAGACTTGAAGATGCCGTCAAGAAGAGTGAAGCCGTTTCCGGGTCGATCATCGTAATGGATGTCGGGAACGGTGATATATTAGCTGTAGCCGGCTATCCTGATTTCGACCCTAATTCATATTCAAAGTATCCTTCTGATCATTGGAAACTCTCTCCTGTCACTAATATCTACGAACCCGGTTCTACGTTCAAAGTGATAACGGCTTGTTCAGGGATAGAAGAAGGCATCATTGGTCCAGAAACCGTCATTCCGTGTCCCGAAGAGCTTAAAGTGGGAGGTATAAAGATAAAGAATTCCCATGCCCTTAAGATGTACAGGCCTTTTAAGGACCTTAAGGATGTTATAGCCGAATCCCTGAATACCGGGACTGCCTATATAGGGATCAAGTTGGGGAAGGAAAAATTCTACAGCCATATAAAAAAATTCGGTTTTGGCGAGCGCACAGGGATAAATTTTCCGGGAGAACAACCCGGTCTTTTGCGGTCTCCGGGAAATTGGCATGACAGCGATGTTGCTACCATATCTTTCGGCCAGACCATTGCGGTGACCCCGATACAGCTTGTTTGCGCTGTCGCCGCTATAGGGAACAACGGGATAAGGATGAGGCCGAGATTGGTGAAAAAGATCGAGAGTGCGGACGGATCCATTATAAGGTCTGATCCGGAACAGTCTTTGGGGCAGGCCGTATCAGCCGGTACTGCAAAGAAAGCCAATGAGCTAATGAAAGGCGTTGCTTACATGGAGCACGGGACGGGGCGCCTTGCCAAGATAGACAGGTTCTCCGTAGCGGTAAAGACAGGAACAGCCCAAAAGCCGACTCCCGGCAAAGGATATGTTGAAAAGAGATACATCGCTTCCATAGTAGGATATGTCCCTTCAAGCAATCCCAGAGTTGCGGTGCTGGTGGTGGTTGATGAGCCGAAGACCTCCATATGGGGGGCTTCTATCGCTGCTCCGGTCTTCAGCGAGGTAGCGGAGTTCTCTCTGAGACGTTTGAATGCCTGTCCGGACCTATGATATAATTTTTCTCAAATGTCTCGTATATTGTCTGGTATTCAGCCTTCCGGGCGGCTCCATCTCGGCAATCTTATAGGAGCGCTCCAAAACTGGGTAAAGCTGCAAGAAAAATATGAATCCTTTTTCTTTATAGCCGATCTTCACGCTCTGACCACAGGATATATGAATACCCGCGAACTGAAAGAGAATATATTTCAGCTGGCGGTGGACATGGTATCATCCGGTCTGGACCCGAAAAGATGCACGATCTTCGTGCAGTCGGATGTGCCGGAGCACTGTGAACTTCATCTGATGCTCTCCATGATCACGCCTCTGTCATGGCTTGAGAGGGTCCCTACGTACAAGAGCAAAATAGAAGAGCTTAAGGAAATAGATCTTGGCACTTACGGTTTCTTGGGCTATCCGGTCCTGCAGGCGGCGGACATACTGATATACAAAGCGGACCTTGTGCCGGTAGGGCAGGACCAGCTGCCGCATCTGGAATTGACAAGAGAGATAGCGCGCAGGTTTAACAACCTTTACGGCGATCTTTTCCCGATACCCAAGGATCTGCTTACAAAAGTTCCCGTTATGCCAGGCCTCGACGGGCGCAAAATGAGCAAAAGCTACGGCAATATCATTGCCATATCGGATGCTCCCGAGGTCATAGAGAAAAAAATAATTTCCATGATAACGGATCCCGCCAGGATAAAGAAAAATGATCCGGGCCATCCGGAAATATGTTCTGTATTCGCGTATCATAAGATATATTCTCCTGCTAAGTTCGCTGAAACGGAAAAGCTCTGCCGGTCCGGTTCCATAGGCTGTACAGAATGCAAAAAAAGCCTTTCCGGCGCGGTCATAGATTCTTTGAAAGATATCCGCAAAAAAAGGCTTGAACTTGAGTCTGACCGAAGTATAATAGAGAAAATGCTCTCTGACGGCGCAAAAAAAGCCTCTGCTGTCGCAAGACAGACCATGTCGGAGGCGAAAAAACTCATGGGGATTTCCTGATGATGGAGATCGTCCAACATTCCTTTCAGGAAGATGCTCAGGAGCTGACCAGGCTGCTGCCTGAAACATCCCTTGAGGATAGCGGGCTAAAGAAATTCAGCGTAAAGCTCCCCGGGTTTGAAGGTCATTTCGAATCGCTTCTTTCGCTTATAGAGAATGAGACCGTGGATATATGCGATATATCCCTTTCGTCCGTGACGCTGCAGTATATGGAGTATCTGTCCGTCGCCCAGGCCCTTGATCTTGACTACTCTTCCGAGTTCCTTTTGGTGGCGTCCTATCTTTTGGAGAGCAAATCAAAGAAGCTCCTTCCGGTGGAAGAGAACGAAGAGGATATAGAGGAAATAGAAACGTCTTTGATCGACCATGTCGCCCAGTACAGGATATTCAAGAAGATGGCCGTATTCCTTAAAAGCAAAAAAGAGGAATTCTCAAAAGTTTTTCATCGTTTCAAGATCGATCAGTCAAGCGACCAGCAAAAGCAATACTTCCTTAAGGATGTGGCCGTATCTGACCTGGTCGAAGCTTTCAGGAAAGTTTGGGCCGAGGTCAACGAGAAAAAGACCGGTTTTGAGATAGTGGACGAGCTCATTACGGTAGAGGACAAGATAAAGGATATTTCCGAACGGCTTTCCGCGTCCCGGGACCCCGTCACTTTTGAATCCTTGTTCAGGACAAAAACTAGGATAGAGGTGATCGTGACGTTCCTGGCGATGCTGGAACTTATAAGGTTGAAAAAGATGGTATTGAAGCAGGAAGGCTTTTTCGGGCAGATACTTTTATTCCCTTTGCAGGAGGCCGATAAAAAATGAACGAACCGATTAACGCGGTCCCTTACGAAGATGCAAGGAACGCGGTGGAATCCCTTCTTTTCGTTTCCAAAAAACCGCTTTCCGTGGAGGATATAAATGAGGTCTCTCAGCTGGGACAGGATGTCATCCTGCGCGCCATGGATGAGCTGGCGGCTTCTTATGAGTCAAGAGGTATCCAGCTTATAAAACTTGCCAACGGATATCTTATGGCCACGCGTCCCAAATACAGCGGATACATAGAGAGATTCCTGAAAAGTCCCGTATCGGTCTCTTTGTCTCAGCAATCCCTGGAAACACTTTCCATAATCGCCTATAAGCAGCCTGTTACGAGAGCCGAAATAGAACGGATACGCGGTGTCCTCTGTGACGGCGTCATAAAGACCCTTCTTGAGAAAAAGCTCATAAAAGAGACCGGCAGGTCGGAATCCGTGGGTCGTCCCATATTATATGCGACCACGGTTGAATTCCTTAAACATTTCGGTCTGCACGATCTCGGAGAGCTTCCGCCTCTGGAAGAGGGCTCCGATTCTTCGGGCGCATTGACCGAACTTGAACAGAAAGACCCTTCGGGAGGGGCATTATGAAGGAAGAAAAATTCATCATCGGAAAAACACTGAAAAGCGCGCGCTCGGCAAAGAAGATATCTCTTGAAAAAGCTTCAAAAGAAACAAAAATAGCTCAGGCATACCTTAAAGCCATTGAAGAAGACGATTTCAGCAAGGTCCCGGGTGATGTGGTCCTGAAGGGATTTATCCGGATATATGCCGATTTTCTTGGAGTTGATCCCGCGCCGCTTGTCGCTGAACTTTCGAGGAAGACCAAAAAGGAAAAGGCAAAAAACGAGCCGGCAGAAGCGAAGCCAAAAAAAGATCCGGTCTTTGACGGCCAAAAGCTGATGAAAGCTATGGCCTCAGTGGTTATCCTCATACTTCTGATCGCAGGTCTTTTTTCGTTTGCCGGATTTATCATAAGTTCTTTCAGGAACGCAGGCGTGCAAAAAGAGCCGCCCGCAAAGATATCCTCACTTGAGAATGGGTCATTTGAGATAAGGGCGGATGTGATCGAAAAAACGTGGCTGCTTGTGGAAGCCGACGGCAAAAGTGTTTTTAAGGGTATCGCTTTCCCTGGGGATGAAAGGACCTGGACGGCCGATAAGAGGATATTTGTGAGGATAGGAAATGCTGCCGGTATAAGGATATTGTCCGGTGACAAAGAGCTCCTTGCGCCCGGCAAAAGAGGCGAGGTCGTCTCAAAAGAATTCTTTAGATGAACGGGACGTCTGCTTACATATCCACTATATTCCAGAGCATCCAGGGAGAAGGGGTGCATATAGGCCAAAGACAGGTATTCGTAAGGTTCTCCGGATGCAATCTTTCGTGCGCGTATTGTGATACTCAGACCTCTCATTCATCTTCCGCACAAGAACTTGAAAAAATGTGCGTTTGCAAGAAGAAGGACGGGATCGTAAAATTGGCGAATCCCGTATCCGTCTCCGAAGCGGCAGAGACAGTGAACGGTTTTCTGACTTCAGGCAATCCTTTCCATTCCGTAAGCCTCACAGGTGGCGAGCCCCTGCTTCAGGTCTCGTTTCTCTTGTCTTTCCTGCCTCTGATAAAAACAAAAAAGTATCTGGAAACCAACGGCACTTTGCCTGACAGGCTTGAAGAAGTGATCGATCTTGTGGATATTATAGCCATGGATTATAAGCTTCCGAGCGCCACAAAGTGCGGGGATTATCATGTTGAACACGGTAAATTCCTTGATATCGCCCTTAACAAGGAAGTATTTGTAAAATCGGTCTTTTCCAAGGAGACCAAGGTACAGGAGATAGACGATATGAGCCGTCTTATCGCCGAAAAAGACGACAAAGTTACGCTGGTCCTTCAGCCGGCTTCATCCGGCCGCACGTTCAAATCCGCGCCTGCTCCGGAACAATGTCTTGTTTTCCATTCAGTGGCCAAAAGGAGGTTGAAGAACGTTCTTGTTATCCCGCAGGCCCACAAGGTCATTGGTTTGGAATGATCGAGGTTGTTTCCCCGGCCTGTTGCGGCAGCTTCTTTGCCAAAGAAGCTATTATCTTTGAAAGCCGTTTTATGTCGTCTTCTCTTTTTTCTTCATAACTTATCTTTTGCAGCGATCTTAAAAGTTCCAGCTTGTATCTCGCGGTATCAAGCCCCAGTTTTGTAAGCCCGGTCTCGATCCATTTTATGCCTTCCTGAGGGATGTCATATCCAAGTTTTTTTGCCCTTCTGGTAAGTTTTTCTATCCTTCGTGATGAATTCAGGAACTCCATAGAGGAGGTTGTCAGGATCCTGTTCAGGTGTATCTCTTTCAGGCTAGCGATGGTCCTTATCCAGGCGATCTTCCTTGATTGGGTCTTTATTTCCTCTATGGTCTCTTTTGATATCCCGCGCAACTGAAGTTCGTTCCTTAGCTGGGCCAGTTTAAAGAACAGGCTGATTTTTTTTCCGAAGTTGTCTTCCATCATGTATTCTATCTGTGAAAGCCTGAAATTATCGGTTACCACGGAGAGCTCTTCCATTTTAGGAAGTTCAAGTATATGGAAGAAAATATCGAGCCCCTCTGATCGCTGGATCTTTATGCTTTCCTTTTGAAGTATCCTCATCCATGAATCTATGTCCAGTCTCATATAAGACGCGATCTGCACCAGATCGGGGATATCAAAAGTATTAAGCAGTTTTTCTTTTTCTTCCTGGGAAAGAGAGTCTTTCTCAAAAAGAGCAAGGAGCTCCGCGATCGTCTTACCCCTTTTTGAGTTGAGTATCCATTCCGCCATTTCTAGAGGGGTCTCGGGGGATTTAACGAATTTGTCCTTTATGAGCTTCAAGAAGCTTTCTTTTAACAGCTCTGCGGTCTTTTGGTCCAGATAATCGAAATCATTCATTATAAAGCCGTGCATCAACAATTGGTTCCTAAGGACCCCAAGGTCTAGCTTTACGCCCTCCATGGCATCTTTGGGCTTCCCTACGATCTTTTTTGCGCTCAGCGAGATATAGTTCTTAAGAAGGTCCTCTTCTACCACTTTCAAACGGTCGGCTGTGCTCATATATTGTTCCGCAGGGGCGTCTGTTCCTTCTTCTTGTCCGCTTGGGGCGGACCTTTCTTCATTCTTGGGTTTTTCGCGGGCCTCTTTTTCGACCGGTCTTACTACAGTCCCGAGCTTGTAGTCGGAGATCCTTTTCAGTTCTTCCTGGTATAACAGTTGTTCTTCAAGCGGTTTTCTTTCGCGTTTTGTGTCCACTACCGGTGCCGCATCGGTGCTTATCATATCTACAAGGGCGTTCTTGAATTTTGCCTGGATCTCCGGATCTATTGGCTGGTCTTTCTTGTCCTTGTTGATAACACGGTCGAATCCGGTAGATGATATGCCGCCGGCACCTCCGAAGGCTGCTTGCTGGTTTGAACTGGGCATTCCGTCTATGGGCATACAATCTCCCTTTTGCTAAAGGATTATACACCATATTGCGAAATATTTGAAGAAAAATCGGATAGGCCGGACCCCACAATTATCGATCGCGGTATGAGCTGTTGCTTGTTACCTACACCCGGCCAGGACCTCATGTTATAATCATATTTTAGAATGCCAAAAAGAACTGACATCAAGAAGATACTCCTCATTGGTTCCGGTCCTATCATCATCGGTCAAGCTTGTGAGTTCGATTATTCAGGCACGCAGGCCTGCAAGGCTCTCAAGGAAGAAGGCTACAAAGTGGTGCTTGTGAACAGCAATCCCGCCACGGTGATGACAGACCCGGAATTCGCGGACAGGACCTATATAGAGCCCATAACTCCCGAGGTAGTGGAAAAGATAATCGCTTCCGAAAGGCCTGATGCTATCCTTCCGACAATAGGAGGGCAGACCGGTCTTAATACCGCTGTCGCTCTTGCTCAGTCCGGTGTGCTCAAAAAATACGGAGTAAAGCTCATAGGAGCAAGCCTTGAGGCCATTAAAAAAGCCGAGGACAGGCAACTGTTCAAGGATGCGATGAAGAACATAGGGATCGATCTCCCAAAAAGCAAGAATGTTTACAGCGTTGAAGAAGCGCTTGAGGTAATAGAAGAAATAGGGTTTCCTGCGATACTCAGGCCGGCATTCACATTAGGAGGCGCCGGGGGCGGCATAGTCTATAATATAGAAGAACTCAAGGAAAAAATAAGCCACGGTCTTTTCCTCAGCCCCATAAAACAGGTCCTTATAGAAGAATCCCTCATCGGCTGGAAAGAATATGAGCTCGAAGTGATGAGGGACCTGAAGGACAATGTTGTGATCGTCTGTCCCATAGAGAACGTGGACCCCATGGGCATACATACCGGTGACAGCATAACCGTCGCCCCTGCCCAGACGCTTACGGATAAGGAATACCAGATCGGAAGAGCACACGTCTGAACTCCAGTCACGGCTACACCTCGTATGC
>CALFCX010000074.1 GCA_937950635.1 uncultured bacterium | reverse complement strand
CGAGATGTAGCCGTGACTGGAGTTCAGACGTGTGCTCTTCCGATCTATGCAAGGTCAGCAGGGAAAGATTCGAAAGGTTCTTCTGATCGAAGATCACTTCTTTTGATAAGGGCCTTTGAGATAGTCGGAAATAAAAGCAAGGAACACGCCCGCGAATGACCCGAGAACTATACCCATAACAAGGTTTAACTTTTTATTGGGAATAACAGGATTGCCAGGGATCTCTGCTTTCTCTATGTCACTGAACGGAGAGACCTCTTTGGCTTCCTGTACTTTGGCATTGGCATGTTCTGTGCGCAACATCTGATATATCGCCCCCTGTATCTCAAGCTCGCGTTCAAGCCGCGTTATATCGATCGTTTTTACGTTGCCTCCCGCTACCAGTGTCGGGGACGGGCTAATAAGATACGTAAGCCTCTTTAGTTTATCTTCGGCCTTTTTCAGTTCCGCCTCTGCGATAGGAAGTTGTTTGTCGAGATATTCTCTCTTCTTCCTTGCTTCGGTAATATTAAGCTTGTTCCAATAGTCGCCCACTGCCTGAACATAGGCATCCGCGGCAGCGGCGGCAAGGAACCGGTTCTCATGGTTAACGCTTATATCAAGTATGCTGCCCTGCATCTTAGTTTTAAGACTCCCTATCCCGACATCATATATGCTCTTGCCCTCAAGGCTTGGATGAGACTTAAGCATCTGATAAACCCTTCTTTCGACCGCGGGGGTTTTTATGAGCTCGTCTATCTCTGATATGCTTCCTCCGCTGCTCCCTCCCCCACCCAAATTAACACCCATTATAGAAGCAAGACCGGCCATTTGTGAAGCGCCTGAAGAACCCGAAACTCTGATAAGCAGCTGGGTTTTGCCGCTATAAACAGGCTTCATAATAAAAGACACCAATATGGATGCCGCTGCGAATAATACAACAGACCAAAAGACCAGCTTTCTCCGCCTTAGCAGAACATCGATTATATCTTTTAGATTTATTTCATCTTCCATTTTCGGTTCATCTCCTAACATAGTTCGAAACAGTAGCATAGAATGTCAGGCTTAGCAACACGAGATTGGCAAAGGATGCAAAATCTGAAAAGTAGAACCAATTTTTCGGGACGGATATGACATCCCCGTCTTTTATCAGCATATCTTCGGAGCCGTCTGCCTTGAATAGTATTTTGTCGGCATTTATATGATAATTCTTTGACTGGCCGTTCTCGTTCCTGGTAACGCTGACATAAGAAAGATTAGCGGCGGCAGCCGGTCCGCCGGCAAGGTTGATATAATCCGAAAGTTTTCTGCCTGCAAAATAAGTATAACGACCGGGTCTGGAAACCTCCCCGTACACATATACGAACTTCTCTAAATTAGCCAGGGACTGGATATATTCGTCCTGGCTTAGATAGACCCTGGTCAAACGCGGTTGTTTAAGCACTATTGTCATCTCAAAAGGCTCGGAGAATTTTTTTCTTATCTCCCTGCTCATGTATCCCTGAGCTTCTTTTATCTTTAGCCCGGAAAGCTTGATCTGCCCGACATTCGGGAAAAATATCGTCCCATTGCTTGCTATCTCGAATGTATAATCAAGGACCAAAGAATTATCGCCTACAAGCATATGGACATCTATCACATCCCCCATACCAAGAAAATAGTCCGAATAGGCCTTTTCCGAAGAGAGTATGGAGTCGACCGTATCGTTCTGCATATAGTAAGAAGGCGATTGAGAGGATCTCTGCTGGGCAAACAGTCCGGCCGGAGGGAACGACATTGTCACTATCAAAGAAAAGCTTATGAGCCTCATCAGTTTGTTATTCATATGCTGTTATACCAATTATAGCAAAAAAAGATACGGTAAGGTTCCGGGTCATTTATACCATTTAGCCTGGAATTCCTTGTAATCGGACTGTTTATCTTTTATGTTCTTCCACCAATTCTGATTGTTCTTATACCATAAGATGGTCTCTTTGATGCCGTCGGCAAAACTTATCCGCGATCTCCACCCTAATTTCTCCTCTATCTTGGCCGGGTCTACGGCATGTCGAACAACGTGTCCGGGCCTGTCGTTTATATGCTTCAACAGGGACTTTGGCTTGTCCAGCGTATTCAAAATTATATCGGCTATCTCAAGAACGCTGTATTCCTCTCTGGAACTTATATTAAAAGCCTCGCCATGGTATTTTTCTTCGCAATGGAGCAGCTTATCTATAGCCTCGCAATGATCGATCGCGTGTATCCACGTCCTGGTGTTCTTTCCTGTGCCGTAAACCGGGAGCGGTTTATCCTCCATCGCATTGGAAGCAAAAAGCGGGATAAGTTTTTCCGGATATTGGTAAGGACCGTAATTATTGGCGCATCTGGAGATCACCACCGGCATATTAAAAGTCGTGAAGTACGAATATACAAGCCTGTCCGCTCCGGCCTTGCTTGCAGCATAAGGGCTTTTCGGATTAAGCGCGTCATCTTCCAGCGACGGACGCCCTACCGCTTCTCCGTAAACTTCATCCGTAGATATATGGACGAACTTATCCACTCCATATTTTTTAGCCGCTTCCAGGAGTATATAGGTCCCGTAAACATCGGTAGTTATAAAAGAATCAGCATTGATTATAGACCGGTCAACGTGTGTCTCAGCGGCAAAATGGACCACGGACGCGCTTTTTTTCATCAATTGGTCCACGACATTCTTATCCCTTATATCCCCTTTAACAAACTCAAAGTTCTTGTTGGTCTTGAGGTCGTCAAGGTTCTCGAGGTTGCCGGCATACGTCAAAGCATCCAGCACAATGACCTTATACTGGGGATATTTCCCGAGTATGAACCTTACGAAATTGCTTCCTATGAACCCTGCTCCGCCTGTAACCAAGATCGTTTTGGACATCACAAGCCCCCCTTTTTCTAAGCTAAAGAGATATCGCTCCTGTCCCCTATTACAAAACCGTGTGTTCCGCAAGAACCGCATAGTTTTACAGATCTTCCGAGGATGCTGGAACTTATCTTCTTGTTCACGTCTTTTATGACACACTCTTCCATTATTATGCTGTTGTCTATGGTGCAATTCTCTATCAAAGAGTTCTCTCCAAGAGAAACGAATGGCCCTATTTTTGCCTTTACTACCCTGCAATTCTCGCCAATGGACACGGGACCTTTTATATTGCTTTCTATTATCTCGCTGCCTTTGCCTAAAAGGACACTTCCCGCAACCGATGATCTGTCGTCTATCCTTCCTCTAATATCATCCTTTTTGATCATCTCAAGGACCAGCTTATTGGCTTCTATCAGATCTTCCGGTTTTCCCGTATCCTTCCACCATCCGGAGACCATATGCGGTTCGACCGCATACCCGTTATCCAGAAGCCACTGTATGGCATCGGTGATCTCAAGTTCTCCCCTCTGTGAAGGTTTTATCGATTCGACCGCCTTGAATATATTACGGTCGAAAAGATATACGCCGACCAATGCGAGATCGGTCTTCGGTTGTTTCGGCTTTTCAACAAGTTTTTTCACTTTGCCGGAACCATCGAGCTCAGCTACGCCGAACTGTTGCGGATTAGGTACTTTTGTCAGGAGTATCAGAGCGTTCGGTTCGTTCGTCTTGAATTTGCGGACAAATTCGGGGATCCCCTCTTTTAAAAGATTATCCCCCAGGAACATTATGAAAGAATCTTCTTTCATGAAGTCCTTGGATATCTTGACGGCATGAGCAAGCCCCAAGGGAGCATCCTGTCTTATATATGTTATCTTTACTCCCCACCTCGCTCCGTCCCCCACTTCTTTCATTACATCATCAGCCGTATCCCCGACTATTATCGCGAATTCATCTATTCCGGCAGCAGCTATGGCTTCTATGCCGTAAAAGATTATAGGTTTGTTGGCCACCGGCAAAAGCTGTTTTGCGCTGGTATGGGTCAGGGGCCTGAGTCTCGTACCGGCACCGCCGGAAAGGATAAGAGCCTTCATGACAGGGAATCCTTCTGCATCTTTATTATCTTGTTTATCCCGTTTTGCGCCTCATCAAGCATTTTTTCGAGCACTTCTTTGGGAAAAGCCTTACCTTCGGCGGTCCCCTGAACTTCCACGAATTTGCCGGATTCTGTCATAACAACGTTCATATCGACCTCTGCGGAGGAATCTTCCTCGTAATTCAGGTCCAGCATTACCTGGCCGTTCACGACACCGACACTGGCAGCCCCCAGGAACTCGGTAATGGGATTTATTTTTATTTTCTGTTCACCCATAAGTCTTTTTACCGCATCATACATGGCTATAAAACAGCCGTTGATGGCGGCTATTCTGGTGCCGCCATCAGCCTGTATCACGTCCGCATCGAGCAATATAGTCCGTTCGCCCAGCAGGTCCATCGCCGTTACGCAACGCATCGCTCTCCCTATAAGCCGCTGTATCTCCTGAGTTCGACCCTGAAGTTTTCCCGCGGAAGATTCCCTGCGCATGCGGGTATTGGTGGATCTTGGAAGCATTCCGTATTCGGCTGTAACCCATCCGAGCCCGCTTCCTTTTCTGTGAGGAGGCACGCTTTCCTCCACTGAAGCGGTGCATATGACCTTTGTGTCTCCGGTTTCTATATATACAGACCCCTCCGGATGTTTGAGATAGTTCCGTATTATCTTTATATGTCTGAGCTGATTATTTTGTCTGCCGTCGTTTCGCATTTTAAAAGAAGATAGCTCCGCGGGCCCGCTAATTATTATGCCCCGCCAGGATATTCTGGGCAGGCTCCAGTTTATCATCGACAGCCTGCTTGGAGAGCCGGAGACGGCCGTTCTTTACCGCCCGCAGTATCCTGGTAGTGGTCGCCTCCAGATTAGAAAGGACCTCATCGGCATACTTATCGGCTCCGCCCCTTATTTCTTTTGACACCTGATAAGCCTGCTGAATAAGCTGTATGGCTTTTGCTTCGGAATCTTCGTTCGAAGGGGGGGTCTGGGAAAGGTCTATGGATTCCACTGTCCTTACGGCCTGTTGAGGCTCATGATCGCGCCTTTTCGGAAGTATCTTGTCATCGCTCTGGGCTACAAGCCTTATCTTGTCGATTATCTGCAAAATAGCCGATTCATTTATGACCGTCTTACCCGTGAACGGGATCTTTGTGCTGTCGCATATCATTGATTCCAGGGTATCAAGCAGACCTAGGATTCTTTCCATTTTCTTCCTCCCGCAAGTTTTTCTCTGACGATCTTCGGGACGAACTGCGAAACATCCCCTCCCAAAGAAGCTATCTGCAGCACCAGACTGGAACTCAAATAGGAATATTTATGACCGGTCATAAGGAAGACGGTCTCTATATCCCTGTTCATCTGGGCATTGGTAAGGGCCATTTGGAACTCATAATCAAAATCCGAAACAGCACGCAACCCTCTTATTATAGCATGGGCCTTTTTACGGGCCGCGTAATCGACCAGCAATCCGTCAAAACTCTCTATTATTACGTTTTTCCTCTTCCCTAGTGATTTTTTGAGCATCTGGATCCTGTCTTCAAGAGAGAAATGAGGTTTTTTTTCTGTGTTCTTGAGCACCGCGACATAGACCACCTTGAATATCTTAGCCGCGCGCTCGATGATATCGATATGTCCGTTCGTTACCGGATCAAAGCTTCCCGGATACACCGCCGTTTTCATCTGAGATCCTTCTCCTGTAAAAAGATAGTATCGTATCCCCGTAAACCACGCTGCGGAACTTCAAAAGCCTGCCGTACATATCCTCAAGAATTATTCTTTTGGTATGTTCGGCGATCACTAGTCCGTTGTCTTTAACTATATCACTTTTTGCCAGTTTTTCCATAGCAGGCCCTAGGACAGGGACCGTGTAGGGAGCCCCCAGAAAAACGACATCGAATACAGCCCCTTTTTTCCCGAAAGCCCCGATCGCACGCAGAACATCCGAAGAATAGACTTCGGCACGGTCAGACAACAACGCGGAGTTAAGATTATCCCAAATGGCCGATACGGCTTTTTTATCAGAATCGACGAACATCGCCAGCTCAGCGCCTCTGCTAAGGGCCTCTATGCCGACCTGCCCGGTCCCGGCAAAAAGGTCCAGAAATCTGCATCCCGGGACTTCATCCGCAATGATATTAAAAAGTCCCTCTTTCGCGAAATCGGACAGAGGTCTTATCCTGGAAGAGCTCTGCGGATATTTCAATTTTCTTCCCTTGGCGGAACCTGATATGACCCTCATCAGTTAAAACAGTCCTTTCCTATGAACAAAGAGAACTTTGTTCTTACCTCTTCCCTTAAGAGCCTGTGCTCTGGATCTTTAAGTTCTGGATCCGATACCACCATATCAAAGGCGGCTCTCCTGGCTTGTCTCAAGATATCCTCATCCCTGCCAAGATCGGCTATCCTGAATTCGGGCAGGCCTGATTGTCTTGCTCCTAGAACTTCCCCCGGTCCTCTCAGTCTCAGGTCGGCCTCGGCTATCTTAAAGCCGTCGGATGTTTCGATCATGGTCTTTACGCGCTCCTTGCTTTCATAGGTGGACGGCCTCCCGAGCATGAAACAATACGACTGCAAAGCTCCCCTGCCTATACGCCCTCTCAGCTGGTGAAGCTGCGACAATCCGAACCTTTCAACGTGCTCTATTACCATTATAACGGCATTAGGCACATCTATACCGACCTCTATCACCGTTGTGGATACCAGGATATTTATTTTGCCCTCCTTGAAATCAGCCATTATGGCGTTCTTTTCATCGGCTTTCATCTTGCCGTGAAGTAATCTCACCCGAAATTCGCTAAAAACGCCTGCAAGCTCTTCTGCGGTCACCTTTGCGGCAGCCAGATCCATCTTTTCAGATTCTTCAATGAGCGGACAGACGACATAAACCTGCCTGCCTTCCTTCATCTTTTGTCGTATGAACTCGTTCATCGCAGGACGTTTTTTTTCGTCCACGTATTTTGTCACGATAGGTGTCCTCCCCGGCGGCAGCTCATCTATCACTGATCTGTCCAGATCGCCGTAAAGCGTAAGGGACAGGGTTCTCGGTATCGGAGTGGCGGTCATGACAAGAAGGTCCGGATTCGATCCTTTTTGTTTGAGGGCCAATCTCTGGGCCACCCCGAAACGGTGCTGTTCATCCACAATAACGAGGCCAAGCTTCGAAAAGATCACGTCATCCGAAATAAGGGCGTGTGTCCCTACAAGCAGAGCAGGTTCGTCCGAAGCAGCTGCAGCTTTCACTCTCTTCTTGTCGGAAGATCTTTCTCCTCCGGTCAAAAGATGCACTTTGGCCCCGAACGGCTCGAGCAGCTTTTTTATCTTCTCATAATGTTGTTTGGCAAGTATTTCCGTTGGAGCCATAAGGACCGCCTGATATCCGCTGTCAACGGCAAGCAGTGCCGCAGCGACCGCGACCACGGTTTTCCCGGAACCTACATCCCCCTGCACAAGCCTGTTCATCGGCTTTGCCCCGAACATGTCCTCTTTTATTTCAAACAACACTTTTTTTTGAGCGGCGGTGAATTTAAAAGGGAGGGAGCTCTCAAACCTCTCAAGGATATCGGTACCGGCTGACAACCTTACAGATTTGTTCTCTGATCTGACATTCTTTCTGCGCAAGGCTAATGCCAGCTGAAGCATAAAAAGATCATCGAACACAAGCCGACGCTTATGCCTTTCAAGAGATACCATATCTCCCGGAAAGTGTATTTTCGAGATGGACTCTCTTAATCCCGGAAGAGAGAACTTTTCAAGCAGCCCGGCCGGCATCGGGTCTTGCACCATATCAACATAAGAGGAAAGAAGGTTCCTTGTGATATTTCGCAATCTCTTTTGATACAAACCGTCCGTCAAAGGATATTTAGGCACTATCTCCTGATAAAGCCGAGAACTGTCCATGAATTCGTAATCTTTTACGGAGAATTCCATCACTCCTGAATACGAATTCATATCCGGACGTCCGAACAACAAGATCTCTTTAGATCGGTTCTTGTCAAGAATGTTCTTAACAAAAGGCTGATTGAACCACGATGCAACTATCGATCCGCTGTCATCGCTTATCACAGCTTTGATTATATGAAAGCCTTTGCCTGTCCTTTGATGAGAGACCTTCTTTACCTTACCTTTTATTATCGCGTCGCCCCCCGGCACAAGCAGCGATATCCTGCATATATTACGCCTATCCTCCCAATCACGCGGGAAATAATAGAGCAGATCTCGGACGGTGAAGATCCCAAGCTTCGAGAACAACCTTGCCATATGAGGCCCTACGCCCTTGAGATATTGGATATTGGTATCAAGATTGAGGGGCATTTGAGAGTAATTTTAACACAAAAGACAAAAGGCCCGTAAGGGCCCGCAATGTATAAGCCCATATGGGCCTTTACACGCCTTTTACGCCTTTGTTTATCCCCTGCCTTGCAGACCAGCGCCCGGTTATGGTATATTTATTACAGGAGTTAATCGATAAATGTCACGCAGATGTTTCGTATGCAATAAAGGATCTCTTTCCGGGAACCGTGTTTCCCATTCCAACATCAAGACAAAAAGGCGTTGGATCCCGAATTTGCAAAAGATAAATATACTCTATAAGGGAAAAGCCCTGAAAGAGTATGTCTGCACAAAATGCCTAAAATCGGGCAAGGTCCAAAAGGCAATATAAGAGGTCAAACCGCTTTTTCCTTATCCCTGCTGAAACGCAATGTAGCCACTTCGTCAAGGAATTTTATCTCATACTGCTTCATGACCTCATCATACTGCTCCTTCTTATTCTCCTTGTCTTTCTCTATTATTTTTCTCTCTTTCATCGAATCAAGCAGCTTTTCGCGCTGTTTTTCAAGTTTCTGGCTGGATTCGATCACTTTTTCCACCTGAGCATCGAGAGCTTCTTTCAAAACTATGAGATGCTGACGCCTTGAAAGCACATTGCCGAAATCCGGGATGGCCCCTTTCGAGACCAGCCTTTTGAATTCGTTCGCCTGGCCTTTCTTTTCTTCCTGTATCCGCTGCTCTTTCATCTTCTCTTCGTAATATTCCTTTTGCCTGAGCGCGAACTTTTCCTGTTCTTTCTTTTCGCGTATCTCCTTCACTTTAAGAACGCTCTCAAGCGAATACTTGAACTTTTTCCCGGGCTTTATCTCTTTTGCCATTTTTTACAACCCCAATATTAACACGACCATATCATCATGCCGCATATTCCCCGTCTCTATATTTAAAAGCGATGCCATCTGCTCCGGGTTTTGCAGTCCGGAAAGATCTATTATCCGCGGACCGGCCAGGACCCTGGCCCTCGGAAGCGTCCTTCCGGCATCACCATAAGACATGTGTTTTTCGAGGAGCCCGTTCAAAGCACCTGAAGCTTTGGCCGCCTCCATTTCGAAAATGCTGGCATTATTATCGGAAAGCCTTATTATGCCTTCTCTGTCAATTACCCTTGCAGGATAGGTCTTTTCCCGTAACAGCCCCATAAAACCTTTTCGCTCATGTTCGGCCTGCCACACATTGAAATATTTGGTACCGGCGGTTATTTTAGCTTCCGGTTCATCGACATTCATCGATCCAGCGGCTATCTTGCGCTGCTCGGCTTCGGATAATTCCCTTATGAAAAGGTCCTTTTCCCTGAGCTCGGTAGCTCCGCAGGCCACGGCCCTGAGTATGTTCTTTTGTTTGTCTATCTCTACTGCAACTTCCACGGTCCCGGCCGAAGCCCCCATACCGATAACCGAATCTTCGGCTTCTTTGCGTATCTTTATTATGTCGCTCTCCGAAGGGTCGGAACAGGACCTTTCAACCGTATCGGTCACCATGGCAAGGGCCGCTCCGATGGCCGAGATCACCGCGTGATTTTCAGCTATCCTGAAAGGCAGTTTCATTTCCGAGGCGACGAACGGCACGATCGCGGCGGCTCCGCCGCCTCCGCCGATGAGCACCGACTGCTGTCTTTCTATACCGTAATCCTTGATAAGCTGCCGCAAGACCTTTATTACCTTCTCTGAAGCTGTCTTAAGTATATCTTTGGCCACGGTCTCTGGATCCCCTATTTTACTAAGTGCCGCTCCCGCCTTATCCCTGTTACCGAAAGCCCAGTCCCCGGGACTTACATAGCCTAGAAAATTCGCCGCGCATGTGGCAGTAAGAGTGATCTTGCTTTCATCTTCGCCGTCTGGGGCGAAACACGAATATACCAGACCTGCTATATGCGCGCTCCTCGGACCAACGGAGACAACATCGGGACCATTGAACTTTGGTATGGAGCCGCCGGCTATACCGATCGTTCTTGAATCCAATGTCCGCAGAAAAAGTTTATATCCGCCTATCTCCGCGGACCTTACAACAGCCTTGCCGTTCCTTATTACCGCGATATCCGTGCTGGTGCCTCCGACCTCCAGAAATATCCCGTCCGATATCTTTACGTACAAAAGCGCGGAAGCTATGCCTGCCGCAGGCCCGGACAATATGGTAAGTATGGGACGTTTTTTCATCTGTTCTATGCTCATAACGCCGCCGTCGCTGCGCATTATCATGAGAGGGGCTTTGATCCCTATTTCCTTTACGCATTTTTCGGTGGCAACGGCTGCACTCATCATTTTTGGCATTATACTGGCATTTATCACGGCGGTCCTGGTCCTAATCCTGAGGCCGTACAATCCGGATATTTCATGCGTCCCGACCGCAGGGATCCCCCTGTCGAGAGCAAGCCCGACAACTTTTTTTTCGTTATCCGGATCGTCCACCGAAAAAGCTTCGGCAACGACAATGACCTCGGCCCCATCCTTTATCAAACTGTCGACAGCCTTGTTCATTTCTCCGACATCGAGCCCGGATGAGTCAAGAAACCTGTAATGAGTGGTTATGCTCTTGCCGCCTTCAAGTTCCACGCGACCCAGATCAGCCTCTTTTCTGGCCCTTTTGCCTTCAAGCCCGCTGCCCATACCTATTATTCCCACGCACGCGACATCCCCTTCAAGCAGGGCGTTGGTAGCCTGAGTGGTGCTATGAGCTATAAAAATCACATTTTCGGGATCGATGTGGATATCCGACATGAGTTTTTTCAGAGAGCTTATTATGCCGGCAGCTACACCGTTCTGGTCTTTGTGGGTCGTCGGGACTTTTACCTGCCCGACAAGTTCATAGGTATCATTGTTCAAAGCGACCGCGTGGGTAAAAGTCCCCCCCACGTCTATCCCGATGCGATATTTTGCCATGGGAATATATTAGCAGAAAAAGTACTAAGGGAAAAGAAAGGATCTATATCTGGTTTATCACGGCGACGATCACAGGCCTGCGCTCGGTCTTTTTGAGTATGAGCTTGCCGAGGTCTTTCTGGATCTCGGCCTTTATCGCGGAGATGTTGCGGTTGCGCTGGCGGAAATATCTCCCAAGTAC
>CALFCX010000073.1 GCA_937950635.1 uncultured bacterium | reverse complement strand
CGACCACCGAGATCTACACTCTTTCCCTACACGACGCTCTTCCGATCTGCGAGATAATAAGAATAGGTGACTCAAACGCAAGTTATAGGACAGCCACCCCTGTCCAAAGAAATTACATAGGAAGGGTTTCTCAGTTTTCCAGACAGATGGATCCTTTTGGCGGTACTGACAGATATGTGGGCCGATTTGAAGCGGCAAAAGCGCTTGATGATAGAAGGACAAGGCTGGTCGGCAACACAATGGTTTCAGGCGGGCGACCGTTCAATCCTTCATATGTGAATGTATGCGATGAAAGAGGCCGGCCTATATTGACCGATGCCCGCGTGCTTGAGTCCGGAGAAAAAGACGGCATCAGCGACCTGGTCCTGGAAGTCCCTTTAAGGGGGATGCCATCGTTTGGCACTGTAAATACGATCGATTGGATGATGCCTTTTAAAAGGCAGATATTTGCCACATATACCGATGACTGGGTCCGTGTTTACCAAGCATTTGACCCTGAAGTCGGCAAAGCCCTTCTGGATCACAGGGAATTCCGCGCCGGGTTTAACAAAAACAGATACACCTGGATAAAAACCTCACTTCCATGGATCGCAAGAAGAAGTCTGTGGGCTTCCGCCGTGAATCAGCAAATGGTGCTTGCGATAGATATAAAAAGAAGTTTTTTTGACCGACTTCTTCTCAATTCTCACAATTCTTCTCCGGTTTTTGGGGTCTATTATGAAAACAGGAGCCATTACAAATCCGAGTCCGCAAAGAAGCAGAACGTGGTGCAATGGGATCCTGACAGGGATTGGAACGGGAACCGGATGTCAAGAAAAGCAATACAGATAGGGGTAAGTCCGGCATTCCTTGGAGGTTATTTATCATCTATTGTCGGAGTTCAAGATATCACCTCTTTGGTCAGGGGATTAAGGAGTGATGGTGTTCAAATGGGTCGGGTCATCGAGCAGCTCCCATTTGAATCTCTCTATCCGTCCAGTGATGAACTTGATCTTATGCTGGAAGCCAGACAGTATTATTTGGATGACGACCCAGAGGTGATCAGGCATTTTAGCGATCTGTCGGTTTAATCGCTGTTGTAACCGCGTTCCAGTATCTCTATGCCGGCGTGCCTTAATCTGGCTATCTCTCCGCTAGAAAGCCCAACGGTAGCCGATCCTCTTTCTATGCAGGCCACAAACTCAGGATTGCTTCCTTTGGAAGAATTATCGTTCTTTAGTCTCCCGGCACTGATCTCGTCCCAGAATGTTTCCAGAATATGTTTTAGCGGGCCGGGGCCTATCCTGACTCTGCAGAGCAGTGAATTATTAGGGTCCATTCTCCAAAGTTGTCTTACGTCTTCGGCCAATCCTGGCTCAAGACGTGCGGCCAGTCTTGTCAACGTCCCCTCGTTCACCAGCCATCTGAAATAATTACCATCTGGTACGGCTATATCTGTTATGTCCGGTTTTATTCCTGAGAAGAGCCTCAGCGCACGGTTGAAGTTGCCTTCATTCCTAAAGGTGTCGGCATAAAAAAGTTCGAGCGCGAACCAAACGTGAGATGTTTTCGGGTTTGCGGTTCGGATAAGGTTGAACAGTTCATCTTCTTGTCCTCTTCTATAGATGCTGTTTCCGTTCCGGTTCCTTGTGTATTCCCTTGCTATGGACATGAGAAAATCATTGCGGCTCAATTCTAATCTTGAGATGACATCGTTATTGGCAGCTGACCAGCCTCTTTCGACATAGGCAGTGCCTTTACCGTCATGGTCTAAAATGATCTTCTCTGGTCTTACCTGCCCGATCCTTCCGGAACGTTGCAGCAACTGATATATTGTCCCGTTCTCGGAATTCACCGCTTTCAGGGCTTCAAATATGCCCCTTTCTCCGATAGCTGGGATTATATTATCAGATTGACCCGCAAAAAAAGATGCATAACTGCTGAAAACTGATGAAGTCGTAACGGGATCCGCCTGTTGTTCCGTAAGTTCTTGCATCCTATTCCATATAATGGGGATGTAAGAATCCGGAACTTCTTGAAGGAGTCTTGGTTGGCTCAGATGATGAGAGATAAAATCAGGAATAGCATAATGAACTCCTTGTCCAGCGGTCGCGGAATAGTTCCTAAAAGAGACATTTCTGATAAAATCCCTCTGACTGCCGACGGAAGGCAGAGAAACTCTAGAAGACAAAGGTGATATCCTAAGAGCTGCGCCCATCATTACTCCGAAGGCCCTTTTAATGTCAGCATTAGGCCTTTGTTTAATGTTCGCTCTAATATCGGCAAAACTTGCATTGAATCCGAAGAGGGTGGGGTGTGTACTGGCGAGGCCAGAAATAGTGTTATAATTTCTGCATCTGAACATGTCAAGTATCACCAGAGCATTCCGCGAGAGAAAAGCTCTCATCACTTTCCTGATGGCCGGCGATCCGAGCCTGTCGGCTACTGAAAAGGCCGTCTATGAACTTGAAAAAAGCGGCGCGGATATTATTGAGATAGGTATTCCTTTTTCGGATTCGGTCGCTGACGGGCCGGTAATAGTCAACGCGGCGCAAAAGGCCATTAAAAGGGGAGTTAGCGCCAAGGGATGCATTAAACTGGTTTCAAAATTAAGAAAAAAGATAAAAACCCCGATAGTTTTTATGACCAGCTTCAATATTCCGTTCTCTTACGGGATAGAAAAATTCCTCAAAGATTGTTCAAAAGCCGGCGTCGACGGGCTTATACTGCCGGACCTGCCCTTTGAGGAAGCAAAAGCGGTTTCATCATCAGCAAAAAAACACGGTATAGACCTGATATTCCTGATCGCACCTAATACTCCCGACGGAAGGGCGAAAAAACTTGCAAGTCTTTCCCGCGGTTTCGTTTATCTGATCTCGCTTACAGGGGTCACGGGGGCAAGAAAGTCATTGTCCCTGGGAATAGGGGAGAACGTCCGGAGGATAAAGAGATATTCCGATAAACCGGTAGCCGTGGGATTTGGGATATCGACCCCTGAGCAGGCAAAGCAAGCCGCAAGACATGCGGACGGCATCATTGTGGGCAGCGCGATAGTGAAAAAGATAAGCGAAAAAAAGGCTGTCGGCAATTTTGTTTCATCTCTGAAAAGAGCTATCTGTACCTGTTGATCTCGTCCCTGAGTTTTTTTGCTTCCGCGCCCGGATCATCCGCATAGATTATCCCTCTGGAAGAGTTGATTATCGCCCGGTTCTTTTCCTTCGTGGTACCGAATTTTACGCTGGCTTCCAGATCCCCTCCTTGAGCGCCAACACCGGGGATCAAAATAGGCATGTCACCGGCTACCGACCGGATCTCTTTGAGCATTTCGGTGTTAGTTGCTCCCACTACAAGACCGCAGTTCCCGAACGAATTCCATTCATTGACATGTTCGGCCACATGCCTGTAAAGAGGGACCTCATCCCCGGAAGATAGCTGGAAATCGGAAGAGCCTTTGTTGGACGTCAGACACAGCACAAAAACACCTTTGTCCTTGTAGTTTATAAATGGTTCCAGTGAATCATATCCAAGAAAAGGGTTCACGGTAACGGCATCGGCGTTAAAGACCTCGAACACGCTTTTCGCGTAGGCTTTTGCGGTGTGGCCGATATCGCCCCTTTTTGCGTCAAGTATTACAGGGATATCTTCGGGTATGTATTCTATGGTCTTGATCAGTGCCTGCATCCCGGCAACACCGTACATTTCGTAAAAGGCAATGTTCGGTTTATATGCGCATACAGAGTTTTTTGTGAGATCGATGATCCTTTTGTTGAAATCGAAGATACGATCCTCATCATTTTTGTTATTGGCAGGAAGTTTTGAGAGGTCCACGTCCAGTCCGACGCACAGAAGCGAATCGTTGTTGTCGCAGGCCTTATCAAGAAGATTGAGAAAGCTCATTGTTGTTAGAAAGCTGCTCTTTTATTGAATTCCCGATGGTGTCTCCGATGGTCACTTTCGTTTGTTCAGGCGCCTGCTGGCTTTGCTGGAATTGGTTTTTTTGCTCGTCCAGAATGATCTCTTTTATCGAAAGGCCTATTTTTTGTTCCGACTCTTCTATTCGCAATATCTTTGCTTTGACGATATCGAGGGGTTTTACGGCTTCGGACGGAGCCTGCACGCCTTTTACCGAAAGCTCCGTGTTGTGTATCAAGCCTTCTATCCCTTCTTCAAGCTCGACGAAAGCGCCGAATTTTGCCAGGCGCAGGACCTTTACTTCGACTATCTGTCCGGGTTTGTACTTTTCCGGCACTTTCTCCCATGGGTCCGGTTGCAGCTGCTTTAGACCGAAAGACACTTTTTTGGAATTCTTGTCCACGCCGATGACAAAAACATCTATTTCCTGCCCGACGGCGAGAAGTTTTGACGCATCATCCACTCTTTTCCAGGAAAGATCGTTCAGATGTATAAGGCCTTCCACGCCGTTCACGTTAACGAACGCCCCGAACTTCTTTATGCTCGATACCTTTCCGTGAAGCACCTGTCCGACCTCTATCTGATCGAAGAACTTCTCTCTTTCTTTCTGTTGTTTCTCGAAATCTCCCTGTCTGTGGGAAAGGATGACCTTATTTTGCCTGCGGTCTATCTCAAGCACCTTTACCGGGACAGTTTGTCCGACAAAATCTGACAGCTGTTGGCCGTGTTGTTTCACTACCTGCGAGGCGGGAACGAACCCCCTGATGCCGCTGAGATCCGCGACCAGCCCTCCGGCAACAGCTGAAGTCACCTTTGCCTCAAGCGCGGTCTTATACTTGAAGGCATCGTAAAGGGATCTCCATTTCTTTTCTATGGCCGCTCTTTTTAATGACAATTCGACATAGCCTTCTTTGTTTGAAAGCGCGATGATATAGACTTCCACCGGGTCTCCGACCCGCAAAGGGGTTTCGGTGAGCTCTTCCGAACTTATGAAGCCGTCGGATTGATACTGGATATCTATCAAAGCTCCGGTTTGCCCCGTATTGACGACCGTTCCTTTTACGATATCGCCGGCTTTGTAGGTCTTAAAGGTCTTGTCATACTGGTCCTGCGGCGCTGCGGGAGCGTTAGAGGTTTTCTTGCTCTCCTGCGGCAGAGGCTCCGGCTGTTTTTCCTGTATAGGTTTTACCGGTACCGGGCTCTTTACGGTTTCCTGTGAGAATTTTCTTGAAAGATGAGTTCCCGCGAGAGGGGATTCGTCTTTTGGGGCGTTTTTTTCCAACACGGAGAGCTTTGACTCGCTCAGCGTTTCCGCTATCAATGAGTCGATCTCGGAAAGTTCGGCCCTTTCTTTGGCGGACCTTATAGAAGTGCCTGAAAGCCCTTCTTTCTCTTGTTCCGCGCCAGTTTTTTGCTCTTCCATCCTGAAAATCTCCTTACAACTCAAGGATATCATAAGGGTATGACTTTTTCAAACCGCCGATTTTCCGCTCAAAACACAAAAAACCTATTGACATTTGCGCCTTATCCTATAAAATTTAATTTTGTAAGGGCTTGAGCGAAAAAAATACGACAAGGAGGAAGAGGAAAGCAATTGAAGAGAGGAAAGGTTAATTACGGGTTCGGGCCGCATCTTATGGTGGATTGTTACGGCTGCAATAAGGAAAAGCTCTCTGACATGGACCTCATATTCGACACCCTTGATAAATTCCCCGAACAGATAGGCATGACCAAGATAATGCCTCCTTACGTGTTCAAATACCAGGGGGTGGTCCCCGAAGATTACGGCATATCGGGCGTTGTTCTGATCGCCGAGAGCCATATAACCATACATACATTCCCGGAGAAACTGCACGCTTTCATAGATATCTTCTCCTGCAAAGACTTTGATACGTCTCCGGCCACGGCCTTCATGATAGACCTTTTTGAAGCGTCAAATTACGACGTCCAGCTTTCTTCGCGCGGTGCCGAGTTCCCTAGGAATATTCAAAGGGCCGCGGAAGTGATATCGAAGGAGCGCAGGACCGTCCAGGCCGACCAGCCGAGAGTTTTTAATTGAACCATTTTCTCGAGATAGAACGGGACGAAAGAAACTTCTCTTCATCCAAGGTGATAGTGATCCCCGTTCCTTATGAAGGCACGACAAGTTACGGCAAAGGCACAAAGAACGGGCCTTCGGCCATACTCAAAGCTTCCCAGATAGTGGAAGATTACGATATTGAACTGGGTTTTGAGCCTTACAAAAAGGTCGGCGGGGTCCATACCGCTTCCCCGGTAAGGTTTGGCAAAGATCCTCATAAGTCGATATATTCGGCCGTAAAAAAAGTGATATCCGCCGACAAATTCCCTTTGATGCTGGGCGGGGAGCATTCTATAAGTTATGGGGCCGTGAAGGCCGCGAAAGAAAATTATCCCGATCTGTCGGTGCTGCAGTTCGACGCGCACGCTGATCTAAGGGATTCGTACCACGGCAATAAACACAGCCACGCCTGCATAATGAGGAGAATAAGGTCCATGTGCCCGGCCGTTCAGGTGGGCATAAGGAGCCAGGACAAGGAAGAGACCGATTACATAAAAGAATACGGGCTCCAGAAGAAGATTTTTTACGCGCATGAATACAATGACGGCAGGATCCCCTCGATAGTAAAGGGGCTTACCGATAATGTGTATATTACCGTGGACGTTGACGGGTTCGATCCGTCGGTAATTCCGGCTACCGGGACTCACGAACCGGGAGGCCTCTCATGGTACCAGGTGCTTAGCATATTAAAAGCGGTATTTGCCGAAAGAAATGTTGTCGGTGCGGATATCGTCGAGCTGGCTCCGAGAAAAGAAAT
>CALFCX010000072.1 GCA_937950635.1 uncultured bacterium | reverse complement strand
ATCGGTTTTCAGGGGTTAGTGGGTATGGATATACCGGCCGGTGATGGTATTGCCTTCGGACAACTTAAATATGTAAGCTATACATATTCTGTTCCGGCAACGACCACGTCCATCGGCGGATTCACTGTTACTGTCCCGGGGTTTTCGGTCAGTTCAAATGGTTTCGTGGTTGAGGGAGGATACAGATTCTCTTTGTGATAGTATCCCTAGTATTTAATGAGAAAACCCCGACTAGGATCGGGGTTTTTCTTAAGGAGGTGAGCAAGATGAAAAAAACAATAGTATTCGCTTTGATGTTGTGCATGTTTTTCTCGATAGTGTCTTTTGCTCAGGCAAAATCCTCAAATATTACCACAGGGATCGGTATTGATAACGGATATACGGCTTTCAAATTTTCAACAGATGATCTTATGGGATCCGTAGGTCTGGTTTTTTCGAGCTCCAGTGGTAATAGTATTCTCGGTTTTTCCGGTAAGATGGCCTATAATCTTTCCGGCGGGAACATCCCGACGCATGCAGGGGGCGGGATCGAGTTTGCTTCTGCCAACAACACATCGGGGTTTACCATAAGGGCGTTGTACGGCGCGGAGACCACGTTCGCGAACAAGCTGAACATCGGGTTCGATATTTATCCGTTCTCGTACACTTCACTGACCGTTGGAGGGACGACAAATACGTCAGTTACCTTAGGCGGTGGGACTGTATATGCTTATTTGAACTTTTAATTTCGTTTAGAACAATGGCAAAGGTCTCCGATATCGGAGACCTTTGTTTTTTGTTGACAACCGGCATAATTTGATATAATACTTCCATGAAAACACGGAAAAATGTTCTTTGGCTCTTGATAGTGTTTATGCTCGCATCATCTTCTTTTGCACAGCCCGAGGAGTTCACTTCTTCGGAATTTGGGTCGGGCGACTATTCAGAGAACCTGGGTTTCGGGTTCTACGGCACCGTCCCGACAGTAAAATACGGTTTTACTCCGGATATCAGCGGGCAAATAGGGCTGAGCGTTTCAAAAGTATCTGTTTCCGGGCAGTCTGATGCTACAACTACCTTCCTGGTGGAGGTCGACAATGTGTTCATGCGTTTTGGCGATGTCAATCTTAAATTTGGCGGATTTTTGAGTGTTATCCACGATTCTTCTAATTCTGCCGTTCTGGCCGGGACCATAGGTGCGGAGAAAAGAATATCCCCGAATCTGAACCTGAGTTTTGATATTGTTCCCGTGTCTCTCTCTTCGGCAGGAAGGGCTTCTTCCACGGTATTCGGCATCCTCAGCGGGACCGTGATATCCGCGCACTTTTACTTCTAAAACAAGGAATAGTTTAGATGAAAAGGGGCCTTCTAATATAAATAGGGAATGGAAGGCCGAAGATGGCCAAAGACGTAAAGGAAGAAAGATGTTTTTTTGCTCATACATACATTACCCCTTTGGCTACCTTTGGCCTTTGTTTCTACTTTTCCTATTGACAAAACCTTAACATTTGTATAACATTCCAACAAAAGGGGGTGAGAAAATAAGATGAAAAGAATAACGATCTGTTTGGCGCTTTTGATGATGATTTTAAGTGCATCAATTGCAAGCGCTTCCTTATCCGTCGGTGTTGATCCGGTAGCTAATGCAAACTCGTTGGCTGTACGCTATGATTTCACCAAAGATATCATAGGCAAAGCCGGAATTAACTACAATAACATAACGGTTGGGGGCGCCTCGACAAGCACTACGGGTTATGGAGCCCAATTAGGATATTTGCTTCCTATGAGATTGGGGGCTGCAAGACCATTGGTTGCCGTCAATTACAGCAATGACGGAGCAGCCACTGCGACTTCGACCATCTCTCTTAGATTGGGAGCAGAGGTCATGGTTGCGGACGGAGTGATACTGAGTGCCGGAATAACCCCATACTATTCGCAAAGCGTAGGTGGGGCGACTATTTCGGGTATAAGCAGCGATCAAGTTTGGCTGGCTTTCTATTGCAAAGTAATGTAGTAGAAGTGCCTGTTTGTAGTTCTTCTAAGCTCCTTCGGCTAGGACGAAGGAGCTTTTCTTTTCTGTTATAATTTATTACATGATAGCCAACTCCTTTCTGGTGATCCTCACGGCCTGTGTGTCTTTCGGACTGTCATTTATCGTTATATACCTTTCAGGGCTTTATAAGGCCGGGCAGAGCATTCGTGAAGAAGGGCCCAAACAGCACATGAAAAAAGCAGGGACTCCCACGTTCGGGGGCGCGGCTTTCATGTCCGCTTTTTTTCTGTCCGCTTTTATATTTATCGATTTGAATGCTTCTTCCATCGCGTTGTTGCTGGCTGTTTTGGCGTTCTCCTTAATAGGTTTTGCCGACGATCATATGAAAGTTGTTTCGGGACGTAATGAAGGCTTGTCGCCGGCCAATAAAATGGGATTGCAGATCATAGTGTCCATTATTTTTGGTGCCGCACTGCTGTTTCAGTTCCATGATGTTACTGTGTCCGGCATATTGAAGGCAATGCATTTCGATCTGCCATGGCTATATCTTCCCTTAGTGGCTTTTATAATGGTAGGGGCTTCGAATGCGGCCAACCTTACCGACGGCCTGGACGGATTGCTTTGCGGGACTTCAATTATTGCCTTTTGCTCTCTGGCGGTTCTGGCTTACAGGTCGGCGGAATATGATATCTTCGGGCTTTGCCTGATCATAATAGGTGCTCTTGCCGGGTTTTTGCTGCTCAATATGAATCCGGCAAAAATATTCATGGGAGATGTAGGCTCTCTCGGCCTGGGGGCTTTGATGGCGGGAGTGGCCGTGATACTTCATAAAGAGCTTTTTCTCGCCGTTATAGGAGGGGTCTTTGTTGTTGAGACCCTGTCGGTCATCATGCAGGTAGCATTTTTTAAGCTTTTTAAAAGACGCGTTTTCAAAATGAGCCCGCTGCATCACCATTTTGAACTATCCGGTATGAAAGAAAAAAATGTAGTATATATGTTTTGGATCGCGGCGGCGATATTCGGGATATTAGGCGTGATAATCTGATAATAAGGATACAATATGGATTTTCTGAATAAAAAGATCTGCATAATGGGTTACGGTAAAAGCGGCAAAGCCGCCGCGGAAAGACTGTTGTCCGCCGGGGCGGTGATAAAGATATCCGAATCAAGGAGTGATGCTGACGGGATAAAAGAGCTTCCCGTGGAGTTTGAATTCGGAGGCCATACGGCCGATTTTTGCTGTGATGCAGATATGATCGTTATAAGTCCGGGGGTCCATCTTGATATTTCCGCAGTGCTCGAAGCCCAAAAAAAAGGCATCCCCGTGATCTCCGAGATAGAACTTGCCTTCATGTTCTTTTCAAAGCCGGTGATCGCCGTTACCGGTACCAACGGCAAGACCACTACTACAACTCTTATAGGCGAGATGCTTAAAAGAGCAGGGCTCAGGGTCGCGGTGGCCGGAAATATAGGCATTCCGCTGGTCTCGGTGGATGATTCTTCCCTCGATTATATAGTTGCGGAGGTCAGCAGTTACCAGCTTGAGACTATTGACAGGTTCCGTCCTTATGTTGCGGTCCTGCTTAATCTTACCCCGGACCATATGGAACGCTATAAGACCATGGAGCCCTATATCGCGGCGAAAAAAAGACTTTTCATGAACCAGACACCCAATGATCTCTGCGTTTTCAATTTTGATGACGACGGAGTGAGGAAAGCCGTTAGCGATGTTGTTTCAACGAAGGTGCCTTTCAGCAGGAAGCAGGCCGTTGAGAACGGATTTTTTGTGAACGAGGGATTTGTGGTAAGGTTGAACGAAAATATTTCCGAAGCCGTTTTCAGGGCGGACGAGATAAAGATCAAAGGCGTCCACAACCTGGAGAACGCTCTTGCCGCTTCCGCCGCGGCTTTTTTGTGCGGAGTATCGTTTGAGGATATAGCGGCAACCGTCCGCGAATTTTCGGGAGTGGAGCACAGGATAGAATTTGTAAGAGAGCTGAACGGGGTCAAGTTCTTCAATGATTCAAAAGCCACCAATCCGGACTCGACGGTTGTGGCCCTTAAGACCGTTTCAAACGGAAAGAATGTCGTTCTTATACTCGGAGGAAGGGATAAAGGTACGGATCTTGCGGAGATGAACGATGTAATAGCAGAAAGCACAAAGGCCGTAGTTCTTATAGGGGAGGCGGCTGACAGGTTCGAAAGCAGCATAAGGGCGAGAGGGCTGGAGAACATAAAGAGAGCCGGTTCTTTGGACGAAGCTGTCCGGGTCTCGTTCTCTATGTCGGAAAACGGGGACTCGGTGCTTCTGTCCCCGGCATGCGCCAGCTTTGATATGTTCAGCGATTTTGAGCACAGGGGCAGGGCATTCAAGGAGATCGTGAACAATCTATGAACGGCAGACAAAAGCCGGACTATATTCTGCTGATCTGCACGTTTTTTCTTGTGCTGTTCGGTTTCTTGATGGTGTTCAGTGCCACCACCGTCGAGTCGCTGCAATCCGGGGACCCCACTTATTATTTAAAGAAGCAGCTGCTTTACGTTGTACTTGGTTTCTTTGTGCTGTTCATAGGATATAAGATAGAATACCTCAACTACAGGAGATATTCGGCTGGACTGCTTGGCGCGAGCGCTCTTATTCTTCTTATGGTCTTTGTTCCGGGATTGGGACGGTCAGCCGGCGGGGCCGCCAGATGGATAGACCTCGGATTGTTCTCATTCCAGCCTTCCGAAGTGGTGAAAATAGCTTTGATATTATATCTTGCGGATGCCCTGTCGCGAAAGGGCGAAAAAATAAGGCTTTTCTGGAGCGGACTATTTCCTCTGCTTTGTGTGGTCGGGTTCTTTTGTGCTCTCATCATGGGGCAGCCCGACCTCGGTACGGTGATAGTCATATTCGTCAACTCTATATTCATGATGTTCCTTGCCGGAGCAAGAATATCCCACATCCTGGCTCTTTTGCCTCCGGCGGTGCTGGGCGTTCTGACGCTCAGCTTTCTCAGTCCTTACCGTTGGAGAAGGATAATCGCTTTTATTGATCCGTGGAAAGACCCTCTCGGGACAGGATTCCATATAATACAATCGCTTATAGCCATAGGATCCGGGGGAATACTAGGTTTCGGTGCCGGGAACAGCCGGCAGAAATTCCTTTATCTTCCGGAGCAATATACGGATTTTATTTTCTCGATAGTTTGCGAAGAGCTCGGTTTTATAGGCGCGGTACTGCTTATAGGATTGTTCGTGCTATTCATAGCAAGGGCTTTCAGGATCTGCAGGTTCGCCCCGGACAATTTTTCCAGGCTGATCGCCGGCGGACTTGCCGGATATATAGGTCTGCAGGCTTTTGTGAATATGGCTGTCGCGACAGGATCTCTTCCTACAACAGGGATCCCTCTGCCTTTTATAAGCTATGGCGGAACCTCGCTGATGATAACCCTCTTTTCGGTAGGTATAATGCTTAATATTTCCACATACAAAAGGCAGGCCGATGAAAAAGAACACTGACAACATCAAGGTCGTTTTTTGTGCCGGAGGTACCGGAGGGCATATTTATCCCGCTATAGCGACCGCTGACAGGCTTAAGCGCACTAACCGCCTCAACGATATAGTTTTTTTTGTTTCCGGCAGGGATGTCGAAAAGGAGATCTTTTCACGAAAAAGCTTTACTCTCAAGGAGATATCTTCCGCCGCTTCCAACAGGATATTCTCGTCAGGCGCGTTGTCCGCTTTTGTTTCGATCGTACGCGGTTTTTTTTCGTCATTTTTTGAGCTGCTTAAGGATCGGCCTCACGTGATCGTTTCCATGGGAGGCTATTCCAGCATACCTCCTGTGCTTGCCGGATATATGCTTGGCATCCCTGTAATACTCCATGAGCAGAACGCGCTTCCAGGTAAGGCCAACAGGTTTTTATCCAGGTTCGCTAAAAAGATCGCCCTGTCGTTCGAAAGAAGCGTCTCGTATTTCCCCAAAAATAAGGTTCGGGTCACGGGAAATCCCGTACGAGAAGAGGTCCTGACGGCTGAGGCCGGTAATACCCCTAAAAAAGAGGTCTGTATACTTGTCATGGGCGGCAGCCAGGGCTCTTCGGCTTTGAATGATTCTGTGATGCAGTTGCTTTCCTTGTTAAGCGGAAAAAAGAGCCATATTGCCAGAATAGTGCATATAACCGGGCTCAAGGACCATTCAAGGTTTTCCGCTGAATCGCTAAAGGATCGAGCTGATATAGACTATGTGCCTCTTCCGTATTCAGACAGGATATGGGAACTGTTGGCTTCAAGCGATCTGGTCGTGAGCCGTGCCGGAGCCACGGCTATCGCCGAGATAACCGCCAGAGCCCTTCCCAGCATACTTATCCCTTATCCTTATGCCGCCGAGAGACATCAGGATGTGAACGCGCGCGTGCTTGAAGAGGCCGGTGCCGCAAGGGTCCTTGATCAGGACAAGTTGTCCGGCGAGTCCCTGTTG
>CALFCX010000071.1 GCA_937950635.1 uncultured bacterium | reverse complement strand
GACCACCGAGATCTACACTCTTTCCCTACACGACGCTCTTCCGATCTTCAAAGGTCACGCGGATATCTTTCCCCGACAATCTTTCCGGAATGACCGCCTCCATAGCGGCATTATATCCGTCCGCCCATACTCCCCAGTTCTCGGGGATCGAGAACCCTTTACCCAATCTGACGCCGAGCAGCACGGAACGGCCTATAGCAGCCCCCTCAAGAGGATAATTCCCGTTGTTTTTCAGGTCGGAAAAACGCAGCACTTCATATTCCGCCGGAACGCGACCGGAATCGGCCAGTACAGCACTTTCTTTAAAAGGCAGTTCTTTTATCAGAGACATATCTGCCGGAGGATTGTAGATCTTGAGCAACGGAAAAAGCTTGAATCCCGAAGAAAAAACATTGAAAGCCATTAATGTTTCTCCCCAAGGTTCCGTAGCCAGGACAAGATTATTGATCCTCTTCTTATATAACAGCCTGCGGGCATTTTTCATACCCTCTATCCTGCGATTAAGAGGTTCCAGCTTTCTCCTTGCAGGCAGCGTAACGACAAAAACGACACAGCACGCCAGCACACACACCAGGACTTTGTTAGCAAGTTTCTGGTCCGCGACCTTTTTCTGACATATCAATACAACAAAGGATAAGAACAAAAAGCTTATCGGCAGAATAACAAACGAGGCGAATTTCCACACCTGATAGATATTGCCTCTTACTGCATAAGCGGCAAGATACGCGTACATCAGAACGCAGAAAAACAATCCTGACGCGAGATATCCGCGCGATATCTCCGGGTCGTCCTTCTTATAAATGGCAAAAGCGGTCATGCTAACGGCCGCAAAGGCAAAAAAAGCCACTAAATAGTCCGACAATTTCCCGATATGACCCGGAAATTTTGCAAAGACCGGTATGGACAAAAGGTAGACCGGAGAAAGCAGCGGCAACGGCCATCCGTCATGGGCACTGGAAACAGCCATCGTACGCTGCACCGTATAGTAAGCCACTTCAGGAAAGAGAGCAAGAGCAGCCAGACATCCCGCTATCGGGATAAGCATATACATCTTTTTATCCGGGAATGAGAACAGCAGATATACGATCCCGAACAGCACTACACATGAAGAAAAAACCAGAAAACCCGCCTGAAAAGCCAGAAGTATCCCCGCAAAAGGCAGAGCACAAAACAGGATCGTCCTTAACGGGCCCGACCTGTAAAGTTCGGGAACATACAATATCTGGCATACAGCCGTAAGATAAAAGATGATCGATAACAACTGGGCATAAAATCCGTTATACGCGATATAGAACATGAACGACCCGGCGGTCACCAGCAAAGATATCAATAAAGCTACCGAATCTTTGAAGCGGAACATCTTTATTATCACGTCGAACATTGCCAGCCCTATCATGCTAAGACAAAAGATAGTGAAAACCGGTGTGGATTCAAGAGCGGACCGCGCAAAAAACACTGACATTACCGCAAGCATAAAGAAAACGCCGAACACATCTATAGGATGATGATAAGTAGCCGATACCCCGGATATGATGTTATCGTACCCGGCATTCCCGAGAAGATGTTCCGCCAATAAGCTGTAATGGTAAAAATCGCTGTTGGCTATCGTTCCGACAGAGATCCCCATGGGACGAAAACATAATAAAGACTGTACTGAGAACGCCAATATAAGCACAAGAACGGCATAAAAAGCTTTAGGGAGCGGTTTTCTGCATGTCAAACGGACAATAATATCCCGCGCAGAAAATGAGAGCACTAAAAACACCGCGGCAAATATGTATAACTGGAACGGGACCCCTAAACGATATGCATACCAGCCGGCCCCCACTACCCCTGCAACGCCGCACGCTATTACAACACTCGCGCTTTCCGTATAAAAAAGCCCGAGAGATCTTAACAATAACCGTCCGGACAAATAGAATCCCACGGTCAAAGCGGACACAAAAAGAACGGTCAAAATAAATTCAAACACATGGAGAACCAATTTCAGTCCTTTCCCTCAAATATGGTGTATTAGGTAATATTTTATACCATAGACCGGCTTTAAACAAAGGGAATGACTTACAAACCTTACAGCTAACCTGGGGCGTTTATATACTATAATGTTATATACCTATGCTGAAAAGAATAAAGAGATCCAAAATACCCGCCTCTTCGGCAGAATATATCAGATCCAACACAAAGGATCCTGAGTCCTTTAAAACAAAGATCCATAAAAATGACGAAATATTGCGTTTCCAGGAGCGTTACGCAAGGAACAAAGATGATGCCCTGCTCGATTATTTCAAGACGGGTAAATTCCTGATCGACAAATTCAAGGAGATCATAGGCCGGGAATTCGGCGGATTCGAAAATATCGACTCCCTTCTTGATTTTGCCTGCGGACACGGAAGATTCACCAGGTTCCTGGTACAAGAGATATCTCCAGAAAGGATATGGGTATCGGACATTTTTCCCGATGCTGTTGAGTTCCAGAAAGAACAGTTCGGTGTGCACGGGTTCATTTCGTCCCGTCATCCGGAACTACTTAACACGGACAGAAAATTCGACTGTATTATCGCTATTTCTCTGCTGAGCCACATGCCCGAAACATTGTTCGCTTCATGGATAAAAAAACTTTATGGGATACTGAACGAGAACGGCGTATTGTTGTTCAGCGTACACGATGAAAGCATGCTCCCAAAAAACCTCAAGATGCCTGCCAAAGGGATATTCTTCATTCCGGAAAACCCTCTTAACAGCCTGGCCCCGACAGAATACGGGACATCGTATGTGTCAGAAACTTTCGTGGCAAAAAAAATACGGCAGGAACTCGGGAGGAGAACAAGGTATAAAAGGCTGCCCGGTTTCATAGAGCAAGACCTGTATGTGATCAGAAAAACAGCACCGCTCAAGGATGATCAACACAGGACCTCAGATACGCTGCTATCGATAGTGATCCCCTGCTTCAATGACGGACAATATCTCACAGAGGCATTAGCGTGTTTGGACAGGATACACGGGACCAACTATGAAGTTATCGTTGTTGATGACGGCTCTACCGATCCGGGAACGCTCGGCATACTGAGATCATTGGACAGGAACAAGTTCATATTGATAGGACAGTCCCACAAAGGCCCCGCAGCAGCACGCAACAGGGGCATAAAAGCAGCAAAGGGAAAGTATATTTTGCCGCTTGATGCCGACAATATGATAAAACCCGAGTACATATATAAAAGCCTGGGAATAATGGAAGAAGACCAGGATATTGATATAGTCTACGCCGACAGGCAGGAGTTCGGCATGGTAGAAAGAACGGTCCGCGTCCCGGATTTCGATATAAACAAGATGATCAGCGGAGGATATATAGACACGTGCGCTGTCTTCAGAAAAAAAGTCTGGGAAGTATGCGGCGGTTACGATGAGAACATGATCGGCTGGGAAGACTGGGAATTCTGGCTGAGCGCGTATGAGGAAGGTTTTTCGTTCTATCACATTGACGAACCTTTATTCCTGTACAGAATAAAGGAGAATTCCGTAAGGACACAGTTTTTTTCAGCGGAGAACTGGACAAAGACCTTGTCTTACATCTATTCAAAACACACGGAGCTGATCAACCATACCGCGGCTATCATGGCAGGCAAGATCGCTCAATTCGAAAAAAACGAAAGAATGACGGAGGAAATATCAAAAAGATTGGCAGAAGCGGAAGCTAAGAACAAACAGTACCAGGGAGGAACTTATTTTGTTTTTGACAAGATAATGAAGCTTCTGACCGTGTTGGCCAGATATCCGTACAATATGATAATGAACCGCGGACTTTTCGGCAGGTTTATCGATATAACCTTAAGATCAGGCCTTTATGCGGCTCTGCTGGACGCTTATGGTTTCCTGCTGCTCAAGGACCTTCACGCCGAACAGGCAAAACAGCCCGTAAAGCGGCCAAGCGGTATTACACTTTATGATTCATTCATCAAAGACAGAACTTTATCGGCAGAACAGATCGATGAAATAAAAAAGGAGATAGAGGGATTTCCTTATCTGCCCAGGATCAGCATAATAATCCCGGTTTTCGACATAGAACCTGAAATACTGAAAAGGACCGTTGAATCGGCAATAAATCAGGTCTACGAGAACCTGGAAATATGCATAGCTAACGGGAGCTCAAATCCTGAAGTAAAAAACTTATTAGACCTATACAAAGAAAAAGACCAAAGAGTGAAGCTCCTGCACATGGGAAAGAACCTGGGAATCTCCGGGAACTCCAATACGGCATTGAGACTGGCCTCGGGACAGTTCGTGGCATTTCTCGACCATGACGACGAACTGATGCCGGATGCTTTATTTGAAGCTGTAAAGACCCTCCAATACCACCCTGAAACCGACTTGATATACACGGACGAAGACAAAACAGATGTAAAAAGCAGCGTGTATTACGAACCTTTCTTTAAACCCGATTGGTCGCCAGATCTTCTCCTTTCAATGAACTACATATGTCACTTGCTGATAATGCGAAAAGAACTGGTTGACCGGCTCAACGGCTTCCGGCCGGAGTTCGACGGCGCCCAAGACTATGATCTTGTGCTCAGGGCAACCGAGATCTCAGGGAATATCCGTCATATCCCGAAAGTCCTCTACCATTGGAGAGCCGTTCCAAGTTCAGTGGCCGGAAGCCTTGACGCGAAGCCTTACTGCTTTGACATGGGGAAAAAAGCCCTGGAAGAAGCAATGAAAAGACGAAAAATAAAAGCCGAGGTGACAAGGGACGGGGCTTACTCCTACAGAACAAGATATCTCATAGAATCAACCGGAAAAGTAAGCATAATAATACCGACAAAAGACCAGAAAAAGCTTATGGAAAAATGCGTATCCAGCATACTGAACAGAACTATCTATAACGATTACGAAATAATAATAGTTGATAACGGCTCTTCGGACATCTCGACTGCAAACTACCTTAAAAGCCTATTGTCAGAACACGACAACATAAAGGTCATTGAATACCTATCCGATTTCAATTATTCCAAGATCAATAACCTGGCAGCAGCATCCGCCTCGGGCAAATATCTGCTCTTTCTCAACAACGATGTAGAAGTGATAAACGAGGACTGGCTGTCGGCATTGGTAGAACATGCTCAAAGACCCGAGGTCGGAGCAGTGGGATGCAAACTTCTGTATCCGGACAATACCATACAGCATGCCGGAGTGATATTCAATGAAAGGTCCGCCGGACATGCTTTTTACAAGACCCTTGAGAAAGATTCGGTGTTCAACCTGGCAAATGTGGTTAGGAACTACAGCGCCGTCACCAGCGCTTGTCTTATGATCCGGCAAGATCTTTTTGAGTCCATAGGCGGCTTTGACGGATCGTTTTGGGTCACTTACGGGGATGTGGACATATGCTTCACTTTAAGAAGTTTAGGATACCGTATAATTTATACTCCCTACTGCCGCCTTTATCATATGGAATCCGTTTCGAGAGGCAGCGGCGACTGGATAGATGACAGCAGGAATTATTACCAGAAATGGAAAATAATGACCAGGAACGGGGACCCTTACTACAACCCGAATCTGGATACAAGCTTTGCAAACACCTTTCAATGGCGAGGATACTAGATATAATTCTGGAATTGCCCGAATGGAACGGAAAGCTTTCCGGATGGGAAGAGCATATCCCTTTCGCGTTCCTATTGGCCCATATTGCAAAACCCGGGATATTCGTAGAGCTTGGCGTACAGTACGGGATATCTTATTTTGCCTTCTGCCAGTCGGTGAAAAAGGACGGGTCAAGAACAAAATGTTTCGGCATAGATACATGGAAGGGAGACAAACATACCGGACATTACGAGGAAAGCACGTACGATGATGTCCTGCGTCACAATATGCTGAACTACTCCGGTTTTTCAGCTCTCATAAAATGCTCTTTTGATGAAGCGCTACCGCAGTTCCAGGACAAAAGCATAGATCTGCTGCACATAGACGGACTCCACACTTATGAAGCAGTAAAGCACGATTTTGAAACATGGCTGCCGAAGATCAGCGAAAAAGGCGTTGTTATACTGCACGATACTACCGTAAGAAGGGATGATTTCGGAGTGTGGAAGTTTTGGGATGAGATAAAGGATAAATATCCGTCCTATAATTTCGAGCATAATTACGGCCTTGGGATATTGGCCGTCGGGAAAAAAGCCGACAAAAAATTGCTTAAACTTTTGAAGGACCTGAACAGGGACCCCAAATATGCGAATATGTTCGCAGAGCTCGGAGCCAATATACTTAACAAAGCGCTTCAGAGAAAATGTTAAAGTCCAAGATCTGCACTTTTGAACAGCTCGACGGCCGGGAATTCAGGTCCTGGAAAAAAGAGATAAAAGAGCCTCTCAACGCCAGCCATAGGAAAATATGGGAATACTGCTACATAGCCCAGGCACTTAGCGAAAGAGGCCTGTTAAAACCCGGGATAAAAGGGCTGGGGTTCGCTGTCGGGAACGAACCCCTGGTATCTCTCTTTGCAAAATACGGCTGTAAAATAACTGCCACCGACATAGGGCTTGAAGCAGCAAAGCTTGGAGGATGGGCGGATACCGGCCAGCATTGTTCGGATATCTCAGGATTGAACTCCGCCGATATTTGTCCGCACGGGATTTTCCGCGATAATGTGTCTTTCCGGGAAGTTGATATGAACGATATCCCTCCCGACCTTAAGAATTTCGATTTTTGCTGGTCCTGCTGTGCATTGGAACATCTTGGATCCATAAGAAAAGGCATGGATTTTGTCATGAGAGCCATGGAATGCCTGAAACCGGGCGGATATGCCGTGCACACCACTGAATTCAACGTCTCATCCAACAACAGGACAGTGGATAACAATAAGGACGTCTTATTCAGAAAAAAAGATCTTATACAATTAGCAAAAGATCTTACGTCCGAGGGACACACAATAGAGCTGACCTTTGATCACGGGAAAACACCCAACGACATGCACATAGACGAATATCCTTTTAGTGACATACACATAAAAGTGAGATACAAGGATTTTGTTCTGACATCTTACGGCCTTATAATCAGGAAAGCCTAATAACAGGTTCGAGGAAAGTCTTTTATTTCAAAAAATCCCGTATCCTTTTACATTCCTGTTCCAATGTCGGCCGGCTATTCATATATTCCGAAGCTTTGGCGGCAACGGCTTTTAACGCTTCCGGATCTTTCAGATAATGTTTTAGTTTTTCATAGACATCGTTCTCATCAGAATCCTTAGACATCTTTATGACGGCATTATCCGGCAGTTCCGAGAACCACGCATCATCGGTAACAAAACACGGCTTCCCCCTGCCAAGAGCTTTGATAAGGCTCGCCGAAGTTTCCCCCATGCTGGGATATCGCAAACCGAACACGATATTACTGCGCTCAAGGATGTCATTATAAACGGGGCTTCCAATGTATCCGGTCTTTATTATATTGCCGTCAAGATAATCGTCCACATAATCCCCTGCTCCGACCATGACATAATATATACACCGTCCGAGCTCGTTATTGAGTCTTTTTACCGCCCTGCAGACCAGGTGGTTTAATTTAGTATCCTGGATATATCCGAAAGAAGCAAGGACCATCGCATCATCAGGTATTCTGTGTGTGTTTTTCAAATAAACCTTGGTCCTCTGGCCCAGAGGGTCTTTCACGTACGGCATCTCTATTTGTAAAATGGGGGGGGCGCCGCAAAAATCCGACAAACTATCCCTTGAGTACTTAGAATGGACTATTACTCCCTTTGAGGCAAACAGCAGCTCTTTGTTCAAATGTATTTTACTGGGCATTTCAGGCCCGGAATGCAAAAGCTCCATACCTCTCCGCAGTTGCATTTTGAGCTCAAAAAAACCTTCCGGCCCGGCTATTCTGTAAAGGCTTGAATAATAATCGATCCTATCCCTGTAATATTCCAGCGTAAGATAATAGATCGAAAGATCATGAAGTATCATGTGCCCCGGATGTTTCAACATTGAGTCATATATATACAGATGAAAGTCCGGACAGTTCCCTACATTGTAAAGAACATTATCAAACCCATCAAAATCTATCTGGTCTTTCCCGTATATTTTTATCTCAAAATCCCTGCACAAGGCCTCATTTGAAGGCTTGTAATCATCTATTAACAATGAAACATCGAAGTAGTCCTTTAGTCCGTAGACCATCATTTCGGAATAATCCGATATTCCGCTTTTCTTGGGAGGAAAAGGGCTGGCGTATAGAAGCTTTCTTTTTCGCTGGTCCATATTCACGTCTTTAAAAGGGACCCTATCACATGGTCCCAGCCCACCTTTTTGTCTTTCAGGCTCTTCAACCCCTGCTTCCCCATTTTTACCGCCTGTTCTCTGTCGACAAAAAGTTTATCTATCGATGAAGCCACTTCCGCAGGAGATGCATCAACTACAAAACCGTTGTACCCATCCCTGACAAATTCAAGAGGGCCTCCGGAATCTTTGTGAACGATAATAGGCTTTTCAGAAAAGAATGCTTCGGTCGTCACATATCCGCAATCTTCATTATAGGCCCCGAAATATACCCCCAGGCACCTGGAATAAAGATCTATCTTTTGGTCACTCGGGACAAATCCAAGGAATTTTATTCTATCCTCAAGTCTTTCTTTCTTTATCCTGTTCTTCAAACGTTCAACATCTCCGGCAAGTCCTTTGCCCGTTATGACGATCTTTGCGTTCGTCCTTAAATATTTTGCGGCGTCCACCAGGATGTCCTGCCTTTTTAATACATCTATTCTGCTCGGATAAAATATAAAATCCTCGTATGAAGTGCAGTGCAGTTTTTCACTGTCTTCCGGAGGGCAATACAACGGGATAGAATCAATACCGTTATATTGCTGGAGCCTATTCGACACATTAGCTGAAACAGTGTATATTCTCTTTGCTTCTCTGAGATACCGGTTGTCGCTCTCAACGATCACTTTTCTGAGATTATCAGGATAGGCGAATTTATGCATATCCCCGTATTCCGTGCCCCAAAGGTCGTAGGCCTGTCTGTGCTGATGCATGAGCCAAACTACTTTATTCGGATGTTTTATAT
>CALFCX010000070.1 GCA_937950635.1 uncultured bacterium | reverse complement strand
AGGTCATTAGGGGTTGGCCAGGCCTCCTGTGGAGCTTGCGAATTCCGTTTCATTCGACGTCAAAAGGTTGGCGTGTCTTTTCCAGCCCTATCTTACATCGGGGTGAAATTTTTTATGTAAATGTCCGATAAACCTTTAGAACATTCATGGCAACCCATATAACACAGATAACAAGACACATAGAGATCTCCCCGAAGGTCAGGCTGGCCTATTCAAGAGGGGCCGAGACCGTAAGAAACCTTCCCGTACGGCAAAGAGAGCTGTTGAATAAAGCCATAAACGGGTCTATCAGGGCCTGTATAGGTTCGGACTTTGACAAAACACTTGTTCCCACCGACGAGAACAGAAGGCAGTTCTTCTTCTTGGGAGAAGACCCTATAGGGATACTAGGACCTTTGGGGGCCAATGCCTTCATGGGGCTTCCCGTCGGGATAATATCGGGAAACACCATAGAATATGTGAACGCAAGAAGCGCGGAACCCATGCAGGCATTCATGCTCGGGTTCACGCGCAAACAGACCGCAATAGGCGGAATAGAAGGTTTGGCCATATACGCGCTCAACGGAGGGCACATAACTCTTTACGACCAAAGCGGCGCCGAGAACTGGACGGCTATGGAAAAATACAATATCGAACAGCGTATGCAGAACGGTCTATCAGAGGAATTGAGCGCCGCGATGCAAAAAGCCGTTCTCCCTTTCATAATAGAACCTTTGAAAGAGCCCATTCCCATAAGGAGCGGGCTCACAACGTCCTTTGTTTTTTCGCCGGTACTGCAGAACAGGGCCGGGGTACAGATATGCCTTATAGGAGTGCATCCGGAAGAAAGAGGAAGCATAATAGACGCCATAAAAGCGAACATAGCGCCTGAAAACGTACAAAAATTTTGCATACAGCCAGGAGGAGAATATTCTATAGACGGATCTTTGTCCACACTGGAAAAAAGAGCCGCAGGCCTGGATTTCATGAACAGATCAAAAGCCGCCCATATGTTCTACTTCGGCGACGCCGTGTACAGCAGAAACGGGCTTGAAGGCAACGATTATTCGATGGTCCACAATCCGAACACCACGGTTTTCGCGGTAAATCCCGACAAGAACGAGGTCCCTCAGCATGAGAGCGTTTCATGGATAGGTTCGGGTCCGGAAGCTACCTACAACATGCTGGTGTGGATGGCCATAGAAAGAGCGAATGCTCTCATAAACGACGGCGAGGAAAGCAGGACCACCACATGGTCGCTGCTTAAATACGCCGGCATGACCCAGGAACAGATAACCCCGTAGCCTCTTTTATGCCACTTTGCCTTTTTCTGTCTATCTGCTATCATATTAGCCATGAAAATCCTTGTTTACGGTGCGGGAGCCATAGGCTCGGTATTCGGCGGTTTTCTTGCAAAAGCCGGGGAGGAAGTTGTCCTATTAGGGCGGCCGCAGCATATGGAAGCAATAAAAGGCAAAGGCCTCAAAATAGAAGGCATATGGGGAGACCATCTCGTAGGGTCAAATCTGCTTTGCTACTCGACCAGCCAGGATATAAAAGAGGACCACGCGGGGACTTTTGACCTTATACTGATAACCGTAAAAGCCTATGACACTTTTTCGGCCGCATCTGATCTGAGGAACATGATAAACATGGATACCCTGGTGCTTTCTCTCCAGAACGGCATCGGCAACACCGAGATAATAGCAAAGAACATCGGTGCTGACCAGGTTCTGGGAGGTATGGTCATATTCGGCGCCGACATCCCCTCTCCCGGGACGGTAAAGGTAAATGTTTCCGCGGATGACGTGATAATAGGACGTATAAGTGAAAAGACACTGAAGGACAGCGTAGAGAACGTAGCAAGGCTGTTCACATCAGCCGGAATAAAGACAAGAACGGCCGACAACATAGAAACGCACTTGTGGAACAAGATCCTGTACAACTGCGCCCTGAACGCCCTCGCGACAGTGCTTCATGTGAGCTACGGACAGCTTCTTGAAACCGAATACACAAAAAACATCATGAAAAGGTCCCTTGCCGAAATTTACGCTCTTGCGGAAAAACGCGGAGTGGTGCTTGAGACCAAAATGAAAGAGGACTATTCAAAAATATTGTTCAATCATCTGATACCTCTCACGGCATCACACAAACCATCCATGCTTCAGGATATAGAAAAAAGAAAAAGAACTGAAATAGACTACCTGAACGGCATGATCGTCCAGATGTCAAAGGATACCGGACTGCAATCCCCGGTAAACCTGATGCTGACAGAACTTATCAAGTTCAAGGAAAAAAAGAACCGCATCTGACATGCAAAGCTCCTGTTATAATACACCTATGGAGAGCAACCGCGGGGCCGCTCAATTTTCAGACGTTTTTCGCGAGACCGTAAATTCGACCCTGATATTTATCGAGGATAGCCGGATAGACAGGATGTCATGCGGAACGACCCAAGGAACTGGCACCAGAAAAATAAACGGAAGGGTTATCGATCACAGCTGTTCATCCGATACCGGCAGTCAGGCACAGAACGAGTCAGAGAGTCCTCCCCTATCAAAAAAAATAACGCTCCTTCACGGGATCGACAGGGCGGCAAGGAAAGTAAGCCCTAAAATAAAACAGGTATCTATAAGCTATTCTGAAACGGTTCAAAAAGTGGAGATATCGCCATCTTCGGGACCAAGTCGCTCAGGAAAAAGAGAAAGAACAAGGTTCGCTGTAAATGTAATAGCTTCGGACAACGGGATCATACAAACAGGATTTGAGGCCGCCGGAGGCACTTACGGTTTTGAAGGACTGATAAAAGAGGACCTTGAATCTCTCGCTGTCCAAGCCGCTGAAAGGGCCGTAAAAATGTTGTCAGCCAGGCATGCCCCTTCCGGGAAGATGCCTGTGGTCATAATGAGCGAGGCCGGAGGAACACTGATACACGAAGCCTGCGGCCACGGACTTGAAGCTGATTTCATAGAAAAAGGCATTTCAATATATAAAAATATCGGGGAAAAAGTGGCTTCCGAGCTTGTTACGGTCATAGACGATGCTACTATCCCCGGGTTGTACGGGTCTTTTGAATTCGATGATGAGGGAACACCTTCAAAAAAGAAGATCCTTATCGAGAACGGCATCCTCAAAGGCTTTATGAGCGATATTTATTACTCCAAACTGCTCGGTATCGAGCCTTCAGGGAACGGCAGAAGGGAAAACTTCATGGAAAAGCCCCAGCCCAGGATGACAAACACGTACATAGCCCGCGGATCTTCGGACCCCGGGGAGATCGTCTCTTCTTTAAAGACCGGGCTTTTAGTAAAGAAGCTCGGCGGCGGACAGGTCAATGTGGTAAGCGGGGATTTTGTGTTCGATGTGCAGGAATCTTACAGGATCGAGAACGGAAAGATAGGAGAACCGCTTCGCGGAGCTACTTTAATAGGCAACGGACCGGAAGTGCTCAATAACATTGACATGGTAGGTAATGATCTTCATTTCATCACCGGCACCTGCGGGAAAGGAGATCACGCCCCTGTCACCGATGCGATGCCGACCGTCAGGATAAAAGGGATAGTGGTAGGCGGAAGGGACTGATCGTTTACCGAGTCAGATCCTAGATAGTATTTCTCTTACAAGACCCTCGTCATTCATGGTCATAAAATGGATGCCGTCACAATAAGATTTCAATTCTTTTATGGTCTCAACGGCTATATCAACTCCTTCACGCAGCGGGTCTTTGGTTTTTTCCATCCTCTCAAGTATCTTGGAAGGCACTTTGACCCCCGGGACTTTTTCAGCCATGAACTGTGCGACCGAGAACGACTTAAGAGGGAATATACCAAGGAGGAATTTTGCGTTCATCTTGCTGCATTTGTCCCTGAATCTCTTGAAAGAATCCTTGTCAAAAACGACCTGGGTCTGGATAAAAGAGGCTCCGGCGTCAATTTTTTTCTTAAGTTTAAGCACTTGAAGGTCCATCTGTTCGCTGCCGGGGTTAACCACCGCTCCTTTTACGAAAGCAGGCGTTGATTCCAGCTTAGCTCCGTTCATGTCGAACCCTTTTTCCAGTTTCCCGATCAGCTCCAGAAGCTGCACCGAATCCGCCTCGAATACGGGCTTGGCCAGCACTTTGCCGTTCCTGAGAGGATAATCCCCTGTAACCGCGAGTATGTTCTTTATGCCGAGAGCTGCGGCTGCAAGTATGTCGCTGGAAAGCCCCATCGTATTTCGGTCCCTGCAGGCCATTTGATAAACAGGATCAATGCCCATATGCACAAGCTGATGGCATAGCACCATAGGATTCATACGCATTACGGCCCTCTGATTGTCAGTAACATTGATAGCGTCCACAAGGTCCTTTAACGCTTCCGCTTTTTTGAGCGCGGAAGCGGTATTTATCCCTTTCGGAGGGAATATTTCCGCGGTAATAACGAACTTATTTGTTCTTAAGGCCTTTTCCAGGGACATCTATTTCTCCATTTTTCTCGGGCGCAGGGCTTTTGTCCAATCTTTGACAGGTTCAAATTCGTTTATGTTCTCTACCTTATTTATCTGCTTAAGCCTTTCCTCTATCAGGGCCCAGGCGCAATCGTTCTCCTGATTCACCTCGCATTTGCCGTTAACAGACCCGCCGCACGGTCCGTTGAGCGTGTTTTTTGGACATCTAGTTACAAGACATATCCCGCCTGTCCTGTCCAACTGACAGTCACCGCAGGTAGTGCACATCTCATAGTATTTGCCCGCACGCTCTATCTTTGCGACGAACATGGAATTAAGCGCCGGAAAAACGGCTTTCCCGACCAGCCCTGATATGGTCTGCACCCCAGCCCCGCACGCCATAACAAGAAAGGCATCCGCCTTATCAAGTTTATCTTTATGTCCCGAAAGATTCTTTCTGCAGAGCCTGTTGTCGCAGGTGGCGTCAACCACGACAGTTCCGATCACCTCTTTACCGTCCTTTTTCAGGCGTTCGGCAAAATCTTTGACCTGCTCCTCGCCTCCCGTACCGGCAGTGGTCGCGCAGGCCCCGCAGCCGACGATGAATACGGTCTTCGCTCCCTTGAGCATTTTCAGTATTTCGTCGTATTTTTTTTGTTCGGTAAGTATCATAGTTCTATAGGCTTCATGTGAGGGAACAAAAGCACATCCCTTATGGAATGCGAATCGGTAAGCAGCATCATCAGTCTGTCTATGCCTATCCCCAAGCCTCCGGTCGGGGGCATGCCGTATTCGAGAGCTCTTACATAGTCCTCATCCAGAGATTCGGTCTCTTCATCGCCGGCTTTCTTAAGCTCGACCTGCTTCTCAAACCTGCCCCTTTGATCGATCGGATCGTTGAGCTCAGAAAAAGCGTTGGCAAGCTCCATGCCGGACACGATAAGCTCGAATCTTTCCACAAGCCTCGGATTGTCGCGCTTTTTCTTGGCCAGAGGGGATGTTTCCAGGGGATAGTCCATTATGAACGTAGGCTGTATGAGGTGCGGCTCAACAAAACGGTCGTAAAGTTCATTTATCAGTTTGCCTTCCCCGAGGCTTTCGACTTCGTCCACTCCCCTGTCCTTGGCAAGAGCTCTTAGCTTTTCGAGGGACACATTTATATCTATACCGGCAAAATGTTTGAGAGCGTCGGAAAGAGTCATTCTTTTCCAGGGGGTCGAAAAATCCAGTTCGTGCTCCTTGAACTTGACCTTGAGAGTCCCGAAAACCGTTTTCACCGAATCAGATATCAGTTCTTCGGTAAGTTTCATTACATCCTGGTAGTCGGCATAGGCCTGGTATATTTCTATCATCGTATATTCCGGATTGTGCTTAAAAGAGATCCCTTCATTCCTGAACACCCGCCCCAACTCAAAAACTTTTTCAAACCCTCCCACTATCAGCCTTTTCAGATAAAGTTCGGGAGCTATCCTCAAGAACAAAGGCATGTTCAGTGCATTATGATGCGTTTTGAACGGCCTCGCGGCGGCGCCGCCCTGAAGAACATGAAGTATCGGGGTTTCAACCTCCAAAAAACCTTTATCCTCAAGATACTTCCTTATGTGCGATATCATCTTGCTGCGCAGCTCGAATACTTTTTTTACTTCCGGGTTAACTATGAGGTCCACATAGCGGTGGCGGTATCTCATTTCCACGTCCTGCAAGCCGTGCCATTTTTCCGGGAGTGGATGAAGAGATTTGGTCAGAAGCATGAAGTCGGATACTTTTACGGTGACCTCTCCCGTCTTGGTCTTGAATATCCTGCCTTTGACCCCTATAAAATCTCCTATATCGACCTTGTCGAATATCTCGAATTTTTCAGGTCCGACATTATCCTGTTTGACATATATCTGGATCTTTCCGGAAACGTCCTGCATATTCCCAAAAGCAGCTTTCCCGTGCCCCCTCTTGAGCACAAGCCTTCCGGCAACGCTGTATTCTTTTTCGCTTTCCTGTCCGTGTTCAAGACCCTTATATTCGTCCACGAGAGAGGAAGCGTCGGCATCTTTTTTGAAATTATAAGCGAACGGATCCATTCCTTTAGACCTGAAAAAGTCCATTTTATCCCTGCGGACCCTGAGCAATTCGCTAAGGTCTTCTTTGCCGTCTAACGGCTTGTTTTCCATATCCTGTCCCATATCATCGAAAGCCCTTTCAGTGTAAGGTCCGGGTCGACAATCTCAATTATATCAGTTTTGGAAGATATCTTCCCCGCAAGCCCTCCCGTGGCGATGACGATGGCATCTTTACCCAATATCTTCCTGAACCTCGCTATGATGCTTTCCACTATGCCAACATATCCGTACAATATGCCTGACTGCATGGCCGCAGCAGTATTATGCCCTATAGCAGAAGGAGGGAAATTAAGCTCGACACTCGGGAGTTTGGCGGTTTTTTCATGCAGGGCATCACGCGATATGGCTATTCCCGGAGCTATCGCCCCACCCAAATAAGCCCCATTTCTGTCAACGGCGCAAAAAGTGGTGGCCGTGCCGAAATCAACTATTATGGAAGGCGCCCCGTACAATTTCTCTGCCGCATAAGCGTTCACCAGGCGGTCGGCCCCTACCTCTTTTTTATTGCTCAGTTTTATCGCCAGGATACCTTTCAAGACTTCAGAGGAGATAAAGAGAGGGCTTATCCCGTACAGCTCTTTTACGGCCCGGGATACCCTTTTATCGGCATCCGGAACCACGCTGGATATAACGGCCCCTTCGATAAACGCAGTCTTAAAACAAGACAGCAGCTTTTT
>CALFCX010000069.1 GCA_937950635.1 uncultured bacterium | reverse complement strand
TACGAGATGTAGCCGTGACTGGAGTTCAGACGTGTGCTCTTCCGATCTTCGTTAAGCAGCGAGATCATTTTTTTCTCATCTCTTGGGACAAATCTCCAGTCCGACAGCCAGTCCTCTCTCATGGGGGTATATACGCCATGATCCTTGTGAGAGAGCAGCAGAACAGCTCCGGGTTTTAGATTGTCGTAAATTGATTTTATTATCTTTTTTAAGATCCTGTCCGGTAGATAGTCTATAAGTCCAATACTATATATCAGATCTTTGTCATTCAGCAGTGATTCCCCCCCCCTTTTTGTTATGTTGAAAATGTCATCCTTTATGAACGTTACATCAATAGAATCTTTTAAAGCGTTTTGAGAAAACGCAATGGCTTCCTCGTCTTGATCAAGGCATGTTAGGGAAAAGCTCTCTTTTATGCCTTCGTCAAGCATTTCCCGTATTTCTCTGCATGATCCCGAAGCCAAATTCAGTATTTTGGGTTTCTTTCCTGACTTTATGAGTGATTTTATTTCTTCTTTTGTCAAATTCTTCCGATTTACTACCGACCTCACAAGATCGCTTTCGAGAAAACCTCTGTCAAAATAATAGCCAATCCCTTCTGAAATAGGTTCGTTGTTATATATATACTCCAACATTTGGTAGTCACCGGGATATCCGCGAGGTTTTTCTAATGCCCTTTTCATTATCAAGCTTTTTAACATCCAAGGGCTGACCAGGCTCCTAAACCCATCTTTTATTGAGTTGATTAGTTTCGAGTTCTCTATGGATGATACTAAATAATGCCCTTTTTCGACAATAGCTTTAGTTGCTTTATTCAACTTCTGTTGTGTAGCATTGCTTCTCTCTGTCCCGTCCTGGATTTCTTTCAGAATAGAGTTGATCAATGAATGATAATCACCAGTTATCTCATTAAAAAAATCGGCTATTTGGGCTCTTTTGTCTTCAGGATAGACGGATGCTATGCTTTCTATTATCGTCGGTTTGTTCATAAGACCTCCTCTAAAGTGGTATTTTTTTGTGAATAGCAAGAGTTTAGATAAAAAACGGTCTTTGCATCCAGATTTCCGCGCGAGGAATCCCCTGAAGAGGCCGTTGAAAGACCTTTTGCGAGAGCAGGCCTATAGTTTCGACTTGTGCTAACCGTGTTTGGCGTAATTACCAACCTTCTTTATAGCAACCGCATAAAAAAGGAGCTTTTTAGCTCTCGAAACCGCCTAAAACGTTTCTGTTTTAGAGTAAAGTTTAACATAGAATGGGATTTTTGTCTATAAATAGTGTGTTGTTGCTTGATTTTACTGGCTGTTTTAATTAGAATGTATCTAAACAAAGAGAATGCAGAGTACAACTGTTCGAAAAAAATATGCTTTTATTGCCTATCCTCTTTCCCTGGACCTTCTATATAAATTAGATCCAGAGCTAAAAAAGATAGACGAAAAAAAGCTAAGAGAGCTCTTGGCGGAAAAACCTCCATGTATTGCATCAAAGATATCCGGAGTGCAATCAGCAGCTACTAAAGAGATGGTCGACGGAGAGATAATCCTGGTCTATTTACTCCCAGACCAAATGTTGACAATGGATTCGTCTTTTGTAATAAGGCGCATTGCTGAAGCCGGATTGCTTGCACAAAAGAATGGAGCAAAGATTATAGGGCTTGGCGGATTGACATCCGTTATAGGCAATCAAGGAACGATGGTTGCAAAAAAGCTTAATATAGCAGTTACTACGGGCAATAGCTATACTGCGGCTATGGCAATAGAAGCAGCCGTAAAAGCGGCCGGAATAATAGGTATAAATCTCAACGAAGCTAAAGTGTCAGTGATCGGCGCCACCGGGTCCATAGGGAGCGCATGCGCCCATTTTTTTGCGGAAAAATGCCCCCGTATAAATATAGTCGCAAGAAATCTTAGAAGATTGAAAGAAATGTCTGCAGATCTTGGAAAATTGTATAAGTCCAAAGTAGAAATACATCAAAATGTAAAACAGTCCGTTAAAGATGCGGATATAGTTATAACGGCCACAAGCTTTCCTTTGGCCTTAATCGATGTTGAGGATTTGAAATCCGGTGCGGTTGTTTGTGATGTTGCCACACCAAGAAATGTCTCTTACCAATCAAAAATAAAGAGGAAAGACGTTCTTGTTATCGACGGAGGACTGATAGAACCTCCAGGCAAAATGAAGACGGATATTGATATAGGCTTGCCTGAGAGCACAGCTTATGCGTGCTTAAGCGAAACAATGATATTGGCTTTTGAGAATAGATTTGAGAATTATACTATTGGGAGAGGATTGGACTTAAAAAAAGTCAAGGAAATTAAAAAACTGGGCGATAAGCACGGCTTTAAATTAAGTGAATTCAAAAGTTTTGGAGAGAAAGTTAGTGATTCTGACATAAAGAAAATAGGGGTCTTGTCCGGTAGGCTAAAGTGAATATTTATACCATTTCGCCTCTTTTAGGTTCAATAATCATATTCCTTACAGGGCTATTCGTTTTTCTAAGGAACCCTGCGAACAAAGTGTTCAAAATATTCTTTTTTTCTAATGGGGTGATTGCTTTGTGGCTATTTGGTTGTTTTGGCGAAAGCAATATAACTCACAATATGGCATTTTTGCTTGTATGGGATAAATTCTTGAATGTGTTCGCTGTTTTTAGCCCGGCTGCTTTTGCTCACATAATATTTGCAATACTGGGAATTGACGAAAAAGAGAAAAAGTGTCTGATAGCTAACTATGTAATAGCCTTCCTGTTGGCAATATCTATATTTACGGATCTGTACTCTCCAGGGATACGCTCCTACTATGGAGTTCGATATATAACGGTTCCTGGGCCATTGTACTATGCTTTTATAGCTCTTCTATGCTGGTGTGGTTATCTGACTATATCTAGAACATACTATTCCGTAATTCATGGGTCTTCTGCTATGAGGAAGACACAGTTTCAGTATCTCCTATTGGCTGTTGTGATAATAGTGATAGCGGCGCTCACGTATTTCATGATGACTTTTGACTTCTTGATACTACCTATAGATAACTGGTTAAACACTGTTTATGGTTTTGTAATGGCATATTCAATTACCCGTTATAGACTCATGGACATAGATGTCATCATCCGCCGGGGCTTGCTTTATACCGCTACTACCACGGTCGTAACAGGTCTCTATGTGATGGCCATATACACATCCAACTTCCTTTTTAACCGTATACCGGGCTTCAACGTCCTCTGGTTCATGCTGCCGGCGATATTTATCCTTGCTTTATTGTTCCAGCCCATCAAGAACCGTTTGCAGGAGTTCATAGACAGGAACTTCTTCAAGGCCAAATACGAAGCGGACAAGATAGCGCACAAATTCTCCGACGGCGTCAAAAAACTGATGAGGACGGACGAGCTTGCCGAATACATATCGCGCGCTTCCATGCAGACGTTCAAGCTTTTTGGATCGGCCTGTTTCATCTACAGCGAAGAAAAGAACCTCTACATCTGCGAGGATGCCCGCGGCACGATGGCCGCTCTTAAAGAAAGGTCCCTTGAGCCGGACGCCGCCATGGTATCGCGCATGAAAGAGACGGGGCACCTGATAGTGGCGGAGGAGCTTGAGTTCGCGTCCGATAAGACCAAGCGGGTAAAAAAGGACGAGACCAGGGACAAAGAAGGCGCCCAAAAGGTGCTTTCGGACATGAAAGACATGGGAGCCGTCATTGCCGTGCCGAGCATCTCAAAGAAAAAAGATTACCGCCTGATAGCGTTCCTCGCGGCCGACAGGAAAAAATCTGAAGACGCGTTCTCCGGCAGCGATATAGACCTTCTGGAGAACCTGGCGGGGCAGGTGGCCATCAGCATAGAGAACGCCATGCTTTACAAAGAACAGCTCAAGACAATAGAGCGGTCGATGAGCATAGAAAAGCTCGCCGACCTTGGGAAAGCGACCGCCGGCGTTGCCAGTGAGGCGCAGAACGCCCTTTCTTACATAGAATGGTTCTCCGGACGGCTCGCGGAAAAGAAGCACGATAAACAGTTCCTCATGGAGCAGTCAAAGACGCTTTTTGCCGAGGTCGAAAAGATGCGCCTTCTGATGCAGGGCGTGCTTGAGTTCTCAAGGCCTTCCGCGCTCAGGATGGAAGAGCTTGACGCAAAAAAACAGATAGAGTATGTGGTCGCCCTTGTCCAGGATACCGCCGCGAAGCAGGGGATAAATATCTCTGTTTCCTGTGAAGAGGGATTGAAGGTCAGAGGAGATAAGAACGGCATAAAACAGGTATTGCTCAATCTGTTCATGAACGCGCTGGAAGCAATGCCTTCCGGAGGGCAGCTATCGGTAAAGGCCGCTGCCGGGAACGGTGCTACCGTCATAGATATTTCCGATACCGGGCACGGAATTACTCCTCAGGTCAGGCAGAAAATGTTCGATCCGTTCTTCACCACCAAAGAGAACGGCATAGGGCTGGGCCTTTCAATAGTCGATCAGTCGCTCAAGGCTATGAACGGCGCGGTCACGTTCGAGAGCGAACAGGGTAGGGGGACTACGGTCAAAGTAGAACTGAAGCGCTAAAGAAGGCCAAAGATGGCCTAAGAGGTAATGGAAGAAAACAATATTTTCCTCCTTTACCTCTTAGGCCTTTTTAGGTCTTCCATTACCTTATTCCCTTTATCTATTCGGCCTTCTTCGGCCCTCCATTACCTTTTAGCGAATAGATCAGCCTGTTCAGCAAATAAAGTGTCTTTATCGAAATATCATGAAATCCTTCGTATGTTTCCTTGCTTATGATCGTTTTATGGTAGCATCTTCTGACCCAGTCCATAAGCTCGGCTAAAGATCTCTTGCTGTATTTTAGGAATCTAATATATTCATTTACGAAACTGCTGTAGTAGCCTTCTATAAAATTAGCCACTGAAGAACTGCATGCCCTATCGATTTGATCAAGAAGACTAAAATTGTTTCTCGGTATTTTTGGTAATATACCCTTGTTTACCATTTCCTCTATCTTGTCCAAATTCTGCCAAACGACCATCTTTGTATGGTCATAATTTTTCATTACCTTATCCCTCCTTTACCTTTTTGGCCTTCTTTGGCCATCCATTACCTTGTTCCAGCAATTTCCCCGCCGTTGTACGCTTAAAACATCGTGTGTCTGCGTGCTATAATTCCCTTAAAAGGGGTTAATACGCCATGTTTGAGAGATTTTCCGAACGCGCCATAAAAGCGATAAAAGCCGCTCAGGACGAGGCAAAACGCCTCTCGTCCCGCACTGTCAGTACCGAACATCTTCTGCTCGGAATGCTCAAGGAAAAAGAGCAGATAGTGTTAAGAACGCTGGACGGCTTCAAGATAAACCCGAACGAAGTGAAAAAGCGCCTCGAACAGCTGCTTTTGGAAGAAAACCTTCCTGTGGTCAACGACATACCGTTCAGCGCCCAGCTCAAACATTCGATAGAACTTGCCTGGGACGAAGCCCGGCAGCTGGGGCACAGCTACATAGGCGTGGAGCACCTTTTCATGGGAGCGCTCCGCGAGGGCAGCGGCATCGCAGGCCGCGTGATGAACGAGATAGGGCTTACCTATTCTGCCGCCAAGAGCAAGATAATATCTTCCCTGGGCGAAGAGACCACTTACCATAAAAGGTCCAAAGTGGCCACCGGCACTCCGGTGCTCGACACCTTCAGCCGCGACCTTACATCCCTGGCAAGAGAAAAAAAACTTGACCCGGTGGTAGGCCGCAACAAAGAGATACAGCGCGTCGTGCATATACTTTCGAGGAGAAAAAAGAACAATCCGGTCCTGACGGGCGAGGCCGGAGTGGGCAAGACCGCGATAGTCGAAGGGCTCGCGCAGGAAATAGTGGCGGGAGACGTTCCTCCTCCGCTTATCGGCAAGAGGCTGGTAACTCTTGACCTCGGCCTTCTGGTGGCGGGGACGAAATACCGCGGCGAGTTCGAGGAGCGCCTCAAAAGGATAATCGACGAGGTGCGCAAGGCCGAGAACGTGATCCTTTTCATCGACGAGCTCCACACGATAATAGGGGCGGGAGCCGCCGAAGGCGCGATGGACGCCGCCAACATGCTCAAACCGCCGCTCGCGCGCGGCGAGATGCAGGCGATAGGCGCGACCACCTTTGACGAATACAGAAAAAAAATAGAGAGCGATCCCGCTTTAGAGCGCAGGTTCCAGGCGGTGAAAGTGGACGAGCCTTCGATAGAAGATACCATTGCGATACTCAAAGGATTGCGCGCCAGGTACGAGGATTTTCACCGCGTGGAGATAACCGACGATGCCATAGAAGCGGCCGCCAAGCTTTCCTCTCAGTATATTTCCGACAGGCATCTTCCTGACAAAGCAATAGATCTGATAGACGAAGCTTCGGCCAAAGTTATGCTCAAGGCGTGCTCTTCTCCGGAGCTGATAGACATAAACAGGGAGCTAGAGTCCATAAGGGAAGAGAAAGAATCCGCCATCAAGACCAATCATCAGGACAAAGTGAAATTCCTCCGCGAAAGGGAGAGCACTTTGCTCAAGCGCGCGGACGAGATAAACCGGACCAACGAGACTGAGACCGAAAAAGAAAGGCCTGTTGTCGGCGAGGAGGCGATCGCAGAAGTGGTATCCGCGTGGACCGGCGTGCCGACCACCACCCTCACGGAGGCCGAAACGAAGCGCCTTTTGAGGATGGAAGAAGAGATAGCCAAACATGTGGTAGGGCAGAAGGACGCCATAATAGCCCTGGCAAAATCTATCAGGCGCGCCCGCGCGGGCCTAAAAGATCCCAAAAGGCCTACTGGCTCGTTCATGTTCCTGGGGCCGTCGGGCGTGGGGAAAACCGAGCTTGCCAAACGGCTCGCGGAATTCATGTTCGGTGACGTGGACGCCATGATACGCGTTGACATGAGCGAATATCTGGAATCCCATACCGTATCGCGCCTTGTGGGGTCGCCTCCGGGATACGTGGGTTTTGGCGAAGGCGGACAGCTGACCGAGCCGGTGCGCAGAAAGCCGCATTCGGTGGTGCTTTTGGACGAAATAGAAAAAGCCAACCACGAAGTGACGAACATACTTTTGCAGATACTGGAGGACGGCCGTCTCACCGACACGCAGGGGCGCGTGGTGGATTTCAGGAACACGATAGTGATCATGACCTCCAACGTCGGAGCCGAGCACATAAGGAAAGAATCTTCCTACGGTTTTATAACCCGCGACGATGCCGAGGCGGGTTATGACCGCATGAAAGAAAAGGTCCTGGACGAACTGAAAAGAGCCTTCAAGCCGGAATTTTTGAACAGGATAGACGAGACGATAGTGTTCCATCCGCTCTCAAAACAGGACCTGGTGCTGATCGTGGATATCATGATAAGGGAATTGAACGACAGGTTAAAAGATAAGGCCATAACGATCGAGCTTTCTCCCAAGGCGAAAGAACTTGTCGCCGAAAAAGGCTACGATCCCAAGTTCGGCGCGCGTCCTCTGAGGCGTGTGATAGAAAATTCCATAGAAGAGCCGCTTTCGGAAGGACTCCTTGCGGGAAAGTTCTCCGAAGGCAGCCATATAAAGCTGGGAGTAAAGGACGGAGAAATAACTTTCTCCCCTAAAAAACACTCTAAGACCTCTAAAAAGAGCAAAGAAAAAGACCTTGCGCCCGCTCAAGTATAATGAGTAATTTTATCTGCCAGAACTGCGGTGCCAGATTCCCTTCCTGGGTAGGGCGATGCAGCGAGTGCGGAAACTGGAACAGCGTCACGGAAGAAACTCTAAGCCCTAAGCACAAAGCACTAAGTAAATCCAAAATCAAAGATCCTAAATCCCAAACGGCCGTGTCGATAAGCGATATTGATACTGGTAAAGAAGATAGATTTTCCACCGGGATCGAGGAGTTTGACAGGGTGCTTGGCGGCGGGATAGTGAAAGGCAGCGCCGTTCTGGTGGCGGGGGAGCCGGGGATAGGAAAATCCACTCTGCTGCTTCAGCTTGCGGGACTTATGTCTTCTTCCGCAAAAGTCCTTTATGTAAGCGGCGAAGAATCCGCCGCTCAGATCAAGCTCCGTGCCGGACGGCTGGGCATTAATTCAAAAGGGCTGCTGGTATTTACCTCGACCGACGTTTCCGTAATAGACGAACAGATAGAAAAAGAAAAGCCCTCCCTGGTGATAGTGGACTCGGTGCAGACGCTTGAGACCGAGAACGTCAACTCTTCGGCGGGGTCTGTGTCACAGGTGAGGGAAAGTTCCCAGTATCTTACGCAGAGGGCCAAAGAAGCGAATATCCCACTCTTCCTGGTAGGGCAGGTCACAAAAGAAGGTTCTGTCGCGGGCCCGAAAATACTTGAGCATATGGTGGATACGGTGCTTTATTTTGAGGGCGAACAGAACAAGCCGTTCCGGATACTCCGCGCCGTCAAGAACAGGTTCGGCTCGACCAACGAAGTGGGAATTTTTGAGATGAAACAGGAAGGTCTTGTCGAGGTCAAAAATCCGTCAAAACTTCTTCTGGACGAAGGGTCCTTAGGTCTTCCGGGCTCGGTGGTCGCCTGCGTGGTGGAAGGCTCCCGTCCGATGCTGATAGAGATACAGGCGCTTACCAGTTATTCAAAATTCCCGTCCCCCAAGCGCGTCGTGACGGGGCTTGATTACAACAGGGCCTCCGTGATAATCGGGGTGCTGGAGAGCAAGGCCGGCATAAAACTTTCCGAAAGCGATATATATCTGAGCGTG
>CALFCX010000068.1 GCA_937950635.1 uncultured bacterium | reverse complement strand
CGAGATGTAGCCGTGACTGGAGTTCAGACGTGTGCTCTTCCGATCTCTCGCGAAGAGAGGGGACCTGCCCGCGGCTTCGCAGGAATATTCAAAAGCATCTTCGCTTGCTTCGGGAGACCCGTATCTGAGGCTGTACCTCGGACAGGCCTATTTGAGCGCCGCGTCGCTTTCTTCCGGGGAAGCGTCCCAGGTATATAACGATGCGGCCAGGAAGGAATTCGAACAGGCTTCGGCTCTTGCCGGAGACAATCTGGATATGAGGAAAGCGCTGGCCGAGTTCTTCAGAAAGAACGGCCTTTCATCTCTGTTGTCAGAAGAGAACGATAAGATCAGAGCTCTTAAACAAAGACAAAAGCTGGAAGAAGACCTTAAACGCTGATCATCCCCGGATCCAGGTCTTTCCGTCAGTGAGTAGTGAAGCGACCTTTGCCTGGGAGTCCGCTTCGCAATATATGCGGAGCAGCGGTTCAGTGCCTGAAAGCCTGAAAAGTATCCAGCTGCCGTCCTCAAGAATGAATTTGTAGCCGTCCAGGGCTTTTATCTCTTTTACCGAGATGCCGGATATATTTTTCGGTTGTTCCTGCGCCAGCTGTTTTTTTATCCTGTCCTTGTCCATGTAGTTTATTTTCAGATCGATCCTGTCGTAGTAGAATCTGGCGAATTCCGCTGAAATATCGTTCAGTACGGCTTCTATAGGTTTGTTTTCGGATGCTGCAAGTTCTATCAAGAGCAATCCCGCCAGCAGGCTGTCCCTTTCCGGTATGTGGTTCTTTATGCCCATTCCGCCGCTTTCTTCCCCTCCCATGAGTATGTCTTTTTCTCTCATAAGATCACAGATGTATTTAAAGCCTATGGGTGTCTCAAAAAGGCTTATCTTGTATCTTTCCGCCATCATATCGATCAACCGGCTCATATTGAAGGTTTTTACTACCGAGCCCGTCCATTTCTTGTTATTTATCAAATGGTGCAGCAAAAGGGCGAATATCTGATGAGTATTTATGTATACGCCGTCCGAACCTACAGCTCCTATGCGGTCGGCGTCCCCGTCCAGTACGATGCCAAAAGCTCTTTCCCTGGCGCACAGCGACATGAAATCTCTCAGGTTGGCGGGGATAGGCTCCGGATTAAGCCCTCCGAAATAAGGGTCCCTTGACGAATTGACCTCGTTGAACGTTATCGTTCCTTTCAGCGCCTTGCTGAAATAGCCGATGCCGCTTCCGAACATAGGGTTTATGATGATCTTCTCTTTTAGGGAAGATATTTTTTTCATGTCTATGAGCTTTGTAACGGCCGATATATAAAGTTCTTTCGGATCAAAGAGCGTTATGTTCCCGGCGGGTACAGTTTCTTTTACGGTGTTTTTTCCCGCCATTTTTTCTATGTCTTTTGTTATTGTTTCGTCGGCGGAGCCTCCGTAAAAACCTTTTACCTTGAACCCGTTCCAGACAGGCGGGTTATGGCTTGCTGTTATCATTATGCCGGCACAGGCTTTTTTTTCTTTTACATGGAATGATACCGCCGGGGTAGGGCAGGAACTTCCGGATAAAAACACCTTGAATCCGTTGGACGCTACAATATCCGCAGCCGTTGCGGCGAAATCTTCGGACCTGAACCTATTATCGTAACCGATCACCACGGGGCCGTCAGCTCCGGAAAAATGGTCGCAGAATGCCTGGGAGACTTTTTTTACGTTATCGAACGTAAAGTCACCGGCTATTTCAGCTCTCCAGCCGTCGGTGCCGAACTTTATCATTTAGAACACCTCTCTTTTGAATTCTTCGGGTTGATCTTCTTCAGGCACGTCCGGAAGTTCTTCTTGAAATGATCCATGTGTGGCGCATTCTCTTTTCGGGGCTTTCCCGGGCCAGAAAGTTCCCCATCTTATTTTTTTTGCAGGACAATAAGGGCCTTTAAGCATCCCTGAATCAACGCATATTTGCACGGATCCCGCGTTGTTAGGTCTCATAAATTCCTGGACAGGGATGTTTTTTAGTGTTTTTGTCATGAAATCTTTCCATATGCGCGGGCACACACCGACCTCGGCTACCCCCTTCATGGGGGAATTGTTGTCGTTGCCCACCCAGACACCGGCCACGATCTGAGGCACGAAACCTATGAACCAGGCGTCCTTAAAATTGTCCGAAGTTCCTGTTTTTGCCGCGGCGGGGCGCCCGATATTCGCTTTTACGCCGGTCCCGGATGTTATGACCCCCTTCATCATTGAAACGGTCATTGCAACGGTATCCGGATCTATGACCCTTGTTTTGGAAGGCCTGTTCTCCTCAAGTATTTTCCCGTTCTTATCGGTGACTTTCAATATTGAAAGTGTTTCCGATTTTTCTCCTCCGGCCGCGAACACCCCGAAAGCGGACGTCATCTCGAGCAGCGATACGTCCGATGTACCCAGAGCGAGCGATAGAGTCGGGCTTAGTTCCGAAACAATCCCCATGCGTCTGGCCATATTAACGGCGTTGTCTATTCCCACTTTCTGAAGGAGCTTTATAGCCGGTATGTTGAGAGAGTGTTCAAGTGCGTACTGTATAGTGACATTTCCGTTGAATTTTTTGTCAAAATTCTTGGGTCTCCATTTTCCGTCCGGATGGTCTTCTGTAGGGAATACGTCAAAAGTCACCGGAGCATCCAATAAGGTTTCTCCGGGGGATATCCTCTTTTCCATCGCTGCGGCATAGATGAAAGGTTTAAAAGAGGAGCCGGGAGATCTTTTTGCCTGTGCCGCCCGGTTGAATTCGCTTTTATCAAAATCCGTGCCTCCTACCATGGCCAGGATGTAACCGTTGTTTGGGTCTATGGCGACGAGCGCGGCCTGTGAAAAGTTGTATTTTTTTCCTTCTTCGGAAGCGAATTTGTTTATGGATTCTTCGGCATTCTTTTGTACCGGCATAAGTAATGTTGTATAGGCCCTCAATCCGCCTTTGT
>CALFCX010000067.1 GCA_937950635.1 uncultured bacterium | reverse complement strand
CTTCCGCGGACTTACAATGCACAGACATCTATACAATGAGTATGACGGGCAAAGATACCCAACCGAAGATTGGATCCCCGGAACGTGGACCAGAGTTCCAAATCCTAATTTTAGATATGATGCAGCCCCTGGAACAATGTCTGCATCTAAATATGTTTGGATAGAGGCAAGGAATGTGCTGACCCCATTACAAAGAGAATATGGGGATTGCTTGTCAACATCTCCTATATATTCTCACGTTGACAACGATCCGGAAGAACAACATGGATTTACACAAGGTAGAGATGCTATAGAATTGACTTTAAACGAAACTCCCGTAGAGGTCGACAGGTATTACTACGTGAGCGGAAATGATCAAGGGATCGTCCCGGAAGGAATAAGGATAAGACGGCAAGGGATAAGAGAGACTGAATCCGATCTTGGGATGCAGACGATTGATTCGGCATTTCCACAGGCTTCACAGCCAATGGTATTCACTATACAACCGTTCGATTACGCGGTAATGGTCGACAAAAATGATGTCCAGCTTAGGTCCTATTCCCTTGAACCAGCTATTTTGGAGAGGGAGTTCCAAAGGAGGTTCCTTAACATCATTTACAGATATCCTTTCGGAAGGGATATTGTTGCAAATAATCCACATCCAACAAAACCTGTAAAAAGAGTTTCAGTTGTTGACGCCAATTTAGAGCTCTGCTATCAAGGGCTTGTTATCCCATGGAAAAGTGACAGAGGGGCTACTCATGAAGGCCCGCTTTCTCAAGATCAAGCGAATGGATTTAAATGGCAGAACTTATCACGTGCTCTTGTCACAAGAATTGGCGGGCAAACAACAAGAGTAGAACTTGAGTATGGAGATAAGAGAGTAGAAATAAATAGGAGCAGATGGCCGCAATATCTTGAGTCTCTGGGACTGCCGGCTAATGGGGAGAGGATAGTAGTAGATGCCAACAATTTCACAAAACCCGGCAATCCTCAAAGAGAAGGCGATATGCACTGGATAAAGATATCCTATGAAGACGGAACAGTAGCTTTTGCAAGGACAACAAACAGACCTTATTTGCTGGAAACGGAAAGGTGAGCTATGGCAGGATATTTTAGATCGTTATGGACACCTCAAGCCGCCGGAAGGCCCGGCTGGTACAACGTTTCTACAACGCTGAGCGGTTCAACAGGAAGACTGAGAATAACCGACCAGCATGTCCCGAGAGGAAAAACCCTTCCGGTCATGCCCGCTTGGGATGCGGACCTTTGCAGGAGAGAAGCGATACGCAACATAGATACTTCCGGCAACGCTTTCATCGTAAACGGACAATTCACCCCGATACTCCCCCAAGGAGAATCCGCAAGAAATCTCAGGGGAAGGATACTCGGGATGGTCTGTGAATTTGATCCCGAAGGAAGCGGCCAAAGAATAGGGACCAGAGCTATTGACCTTGGTAAATATAGATGGTGGGATATGGCAGGCCATGTATCCAGAACCCTAGAGATAAAGCCTTCAAAGACCGGAACACTTATGGTCGTAGAAAGAAGGATCGAAGGTACCGGTCTTAATGATGATCGTTCCGCTTTTGTATACAACATCTCACGCGAAGGGATGGAAAGAATAAGGCAAGAAGTCATAGACCTGAACTGGATCAGGGATGTGAGGGTGTCCGGGAACGGAGTAACGATCACTTTTGATGCCCCGGGAGCAGGTTTGCAAGCATGCTCTTTCCCGGCAGAATATTTCACCGATAATTTCGGCGCCCCGCTTTTAGGCAATAGAAGAAGGGGTGTTTCCTCGGAAGATGATATTTTTCAAAGCGAATTCTATACGTCCTGGACAGAAAGATTCAGACCAAGCATCGATAGCTATGCCGATAATAACGAGGGATTGAAGCTTGTTGTCCACAAGGTTGATAGGTATCCTATAACAACAAAGGAAACTTTTGGACCAGCAGATGAACGACCTACAAGAATAGTCCCTTCCATGGCTACTTCAGCCTTTGAGACACACAGCGGCGCTTGGATACCTTTGACGCTGCCCCGCCCTATAGAACATCCGGAGATGATCGACCAAAGGCTATCAAAGGTGATGGCCGGAGAGGTGCAATCGGTGATCGGACCTCAAACAAGGCTTGGCAACAGGGGAGAAATCTCCGGTGACTATAAGAGGGACTGGTATTTTTATGGGTTTAATGAGGAATTCGCAGGGTTCAGAACTCCTTTCCTATGGGGAAAATCCGTAGGTCTTAATAGAGCAAAAGTCCTTGGCGACAAATTCATGGGGATACAAAGCGGAAGAACACATTGCCAATACTGGGCAAACATTTACGACCCATTGCTGGCTGATATTATGGAAACAAACAATCCGTTTTACAACAAACTGTCCAATTTCGGATCCGTACTTTGGGGTCCGGGAGTATCGGAAGATACTCAGATGGATAAATTCGCCAGATTCATGGGGCTTAAAATGTGGGTCGTTAAGCAACCGATAGCACTGATGACCGCGGAGAAAGAATGGGGAAGATACAAAGTACAGAATACTGAAAGATACAACAGAAGCGAACAATTATTTGTTATCCCGGCTGATCTCGTTGCCAGTGATGTGCTTCAAACATTTATTGGAAACCTGCCAAGCGATTTTATGAACTGGGGTGCTATATCAGAGATAGTGGCTGGAAGAACATGGTACAAGATGCCTCTGGCAAGAGTAACCGAAAAAATAGCGATACCGGCATATTTGCTTACCGCCGGACATGTGCTGTTCTACCCTGTTGATCTGACCTTCTTTCTATCAACATGGGCGGCCAGGACAGCGATTTCCTCATTAAATTACGCCCTCCAGCTAAGGACCATTGGTGCCGGAACAGGTTTTTGGGATGGGTTCATAAAGAACCCGGTCATAGAAGATTCTTTCCTCGGAAGTTATTTCAAGGATATGCTTGCCCAACATGTGGAAAAAAGCCAGTTCGGAACATTTATGGCAACTGTCGGAGGGACCGGAGAAAAAATCCCCAGATCACACAGAAGAATGATACAGACATTCGCAGCTCTCAATGCAGTCGGTTTTGGTGCAGTGGCTGCTTCCTTGTATCTTGGCGGACTTGATCAGCTCGCTTCAAAACCAGGCATAGGGCTTGGAGCGAATATATTCTTTGGCCTGTATTCAACATCTTTGGCCGTTATGACACTGAGATACATGAGGCTTCATGCCTTGGACAGAGCTACTAATACTGCTCTACCTTTTGAACCGGCGAGTCATTCGACAGAATGCACCTTCGGTCAGCTCTTTGGGAGAAGAGATGATCTTACAGGGACCTTAAGAGAAATAAAGGCAATGAACAGGAAAAGGCAACCGTTCATGACAATGGAAAACCCGTTAAGAGACCATGCAAACAAAATACTCGAAGAATATGCTGACATAGAAATGACCATATACTTAAAAGCCGTAGAGGAATTGCGAAGGAACCCAATGAGTTTGGATGCAAGGCTGGCAATAAGAAAACTGCTTGAAGACACTTACGAATATAGCGTTGTCAGATCTGCTGGAGAACTGTTCAGAGATTTAAATATGGGGTTCTAAAGGAGAACGTTGATGTCTATTGACAAAATAAGATCGGATGTAGCAACTGAAGCTTCCTATATGGCAGCAAATACCCCCAATGGGCTTACTGACCAGATAAGACCTGTTCCTAAAGCAAATCCTTCGGACAGGCCTTCAAACGCTCCGACAGCGGAAAAAACCACCCCAAGTTCTGGCTGGGAATTCGCAAGATTTAAAGACAGCAAACTCGAAGCATATCTTAAATCAGCCGAAGCTTACTTTATAAGAGGGGATCTCGAATTAGCCGAAGCTATATTGGATAACATTATCGGATTCAATCTCTCTGCGGCAACGGCAAGACCTTTGTTCTATGATGAAGCCGTCTTCTTGAAATCCACTGTGCTGGTCGCCAAAGGACTTAGATCAAACAACAAAGAGTTCTTTCAGCAGGCTTTGACATTGCTAAAGGATAACTTTGAAAACCTTATGAGCGCTGAAATAGGATATAAGCGCAAGTATTGTCTAGAAATGCTCAAGTTGGCAACTCAATATCGGCAGCAGTTCTACGAAGACCTGCCCGGGATAACAAAAGAAACCATCAGGGGCTACTTTGAGGATGCAACGAAAACCTATAATAACATATCTAGCGGGGGAGATATATTTATAGCTTTACGCTCATTCGTCACCTATGGTGACTATCTGTCTTTGAATGAAGATTTTACATCCGCCTCAGAAATGTACAATACGGCCATTGCGTTAACAAGATATTTCACCATGGAGGAAGCCGAAGACCCGAATCAGAGAAAAAAAGATGAAGAAATAATAGACAGGCACATACACTCGCTAGTTGATCTGAGGAGGCTTTTCAATAGCACCATCGGCCCTTGCATCCGAAGCATCCCTTTGTCGGATAGGTTGCCAATTATAAGCGGACTTTTAGAGAACAGCAAGCCATTCCAGGGAAAATATCTAAGTTTTTATATGATAAGAGCTCTTTCCGGACTTGGAAAAATACAAAAAGAAAAATGGTCCTCGGCAGTAAATATCGATGAACTAAAATCCGCAATAGATTACTTCGAAAAATCCGAAAAATTGTTTGAATCAGTAAACGAAGATAAACAAGTTGTCATGGACCCTGGATTGTGGGAAGAGAGACAATTCTATTTTATGGTGTTATCCGAGCTTTCCGAATTATATACCTTAAATGGAGAGCTCGACAAATCAGCAGAAAAGGCTCTAATAGTTGCCAGGTATTTCAATAACGGGTCGGTTATGCCCGAATCTCTGCCGGATGTTAAAGTAAACGGAGACAATTTAAATCCGTGGGACGCCCTTTTTGAAAAAGGATACATCGATGGCAACGGGGTTATCTCAGAGAAACTTCTATCAATATCGGAACCATCCGATCTTGATCTCGGCATCAACATATCGGATACAGACAAAAGGAAGGTGCTGGAAGCGGTAATAGAGTCTTCCACGGCTACAAGAAGAGAGGATCTTATAAAAGCCTCCTATAATAAGGTTTTTTCCATACTTGAACATCTTTCATCAAAAAATCCTTCTATCCTCCCGAGCATGCTAATGGAAGACTGCAGAAGTTCATGGGCTCTTCTTGATTCCGCGCTCAATCCTTTTTACGGAAGTGTAATCTCAATATGGATGAGCGACAGCAGCAAAGCCAATTATAAGATAGGCGTTGATACTCTATTAAAAGCATTATCAATGGTTTCGGCGGAACAAAAGGATAATACTATCAATGACGTTGATGTGCATCAGATAGAAGCTAGGGCCTACACCTGGCTGGGCAATCTGATGAAGTGGGCGGATGACGGCAAAACTGACGCGGCAACGGAACAGCAGATAATAGAACTGGCAAAAGGGCTGGCAAAGACAGAAGAGGACAAGGCCGTTGCGGGGACAAGGGAAGGCGCGATAATAGTGCTTTACAAAGCGGCGCTTGAACAGTTTGCGCAGATCGCCAATAAGCCGCTTTATCTTAAGGCGGAAGAAGAATCCACAAAATACCATCTTTCAGATATGGCCGGAAGGATACTCGAAGATAAGGATTCTTCTCAGGAATTGCGAACAGCGGCGGAGAAGGTGCTTGAAAGCTATCCGATAGCAGCGTCCATGACCGGCCTTCAGGGAATAATAGATTCGGCGGAAGAAGCAAAGCAGCCGGATATCGCGGCAAACGCCCTTACCTCGTACGCCGATTCCCGTGTTCGCGGAATATCGGACCTTCTGGCCAACGGCGAGCCCGAAAAGGCTTATGATGAAGCAAACAAACAGTTCACGGTAAGGACCGAGGCCGGAGAAAAAGTGAGCGGCCCGTCGCCGGAACTCCTGGAGTTCTGCAAAGGTAGCGGATGCAAATACTATTACGACGCCGCTAAAGGAACCCTTGTAGCCAGAGGCAAAATGACGGATGAGGATAAAGCCGCGCTTGAAAAGATATTGACTTCGGAAGCCGACAGGAAGGCCATAGCGGCGTTATTTGAAAGCTCGCAGCACTCGCTGTCGGTTGAAACGCTCGGAAGGCCGATACAAAACAACGAAGGTTCTGTGCCGGCAATGCTTACCATAGCCAACGCGCTCATTTCTAAGCCGTTCGCGGAAAACGACGACAACGGGCCTATTACCCGCATAACGGTATCTGAGATAGCGGACCTGGCGGAAGCACAAATATTGGGCAAACACCCTGACCTCGCAGCCGCTCCGAAAGAGGTCAAAGCCCAGCTCGCCGACATCGCGGCGCTGAGATTGTATGTGTTGATGGGCGATACGCCGGCAGGAGAACCGATACCTGACGATAAGATAGCATCTTACATAAAGCTTGCGAAGAAGGAAGACGGTTCGACAGCCATCGTCGTTCCGCTAAAAACCGACAAAGAGATCGAGGTAACTGACGTGTTCATGCAACAGAAGCTGAAACTGGCATTGATAAGCATATGGATGAGGAACAACGCATGGACCGAAGAAACATTGAAGCTGGCTAAAGAATGGACTGCGGACATTAACAAAAACGGATTAAACTACACATTTAGAAAATACGCTATCCAAAATGGTGGGTCTTTGGTCGGGATAGAATTAAAAGGTATCAGATAGTCTTTTGATATTGGTTAGCATTATCGATTTTGTATGATAATGCATGAAATTATTGGTATTTTTTGACGATATATATAGGGGTAAAGTATGGACATAGATAAGGTTTCATTAATAATAGCGTCTGGTATTTCCGCTGCGCCATCAGCAACACCGGACAAATCGAGTCCGGAAGATAGTGCAAGGCCTGAAATCCCTACTATTAATCGCGAATATTTGACTAACGAATTTGAAAATTCTGAATTAAAAGATATTTTTGATCTTACCAGAGAAAACTTCTCTATTCCTATCGCTGCCCAAAACGGTGTTGATCTTGCCATGCAAGGCATATTAACAAAGATTCGCCGTGAAAAGCTGGGAATGGACAGCCAGCCGGCAAAAGATTTCAAGACCATTTGTGCGTGCGTGCTGAATTACGAGTCAACAGACCCGACGGTCCCCACCACCAAGCTCAAAGCGGCGCTTATGCTTGCGGATTATTACGCGCACTACGGAATGGTCAAAGAAGCTAAATTGATCTATGACGCAGTCGCGACAGGCAAGTTCGACGGATTAAGCGGGATACAGGTGGTGGATGACAGGCGCGAAACCCCGGTCCCCGCCGTGCTGAGCGAAAGGCTCGCCGGAGTGCCGATCGACGGAAAGAACGCTTTCTACTCTCTGCTGGGACTGGCCAGATATCATGATCTTGAGAACAGGACCGGAGATAACAAAGAGAAATTGAACGCCGCTATCGGTGCTATCACGGAAAAGCTTAAAACCATCCAAGTGGACAGAGAGCACAAACATATCTTTGAGGAAGTCTATTCTATCCTCTCCAAGCTTTATTTGGCCGCGGGCGACACGCAGAAGGCCGTTGATATAGCCAATATGCTGCTCGGCAAAGCCGATACGAACCCTGTGACCGGAAAGCCGGAAGACAAAGTGGAAGCCAAGATCCCCTATTTCAAAAAAGCGGCTGAGTTCATACTCTTCAAGGCCGGGAAAACCCATAATCCGCAGGCATTCATAGGAAATGCCGATGCCGACAGCTATATGTCCGCCTATTCAAGGTTCCAGATAGCCGAAGATCTAATGAAAGCGGGCGCTGCCACCACCCAAGCCGACACAAAGAACAAAGAGGTGGCAAAAGCCAATTATTTGTCCGTCCTGAACGATCCCATCACCGACCCGCACATGAGAGGACACGCGGCGGTCAATTACGGGGCCGTGCTTGCGTCCCTGAAAGATACGGAAAAGGCCGCGGAAGTGTTCAAGGCAATATTGGGAATGCCTTCAACAGCAACTAATGTTCCGAAGTCATCCGACCCAGACGTGGTCGCGCAGGCGAAGATAGGCCTGGCCGAAGCCAATATCACGCTCGCCAGAACTGAAGAAGAAAAAGCCGCAAGAAAGGCCGAAGCCGCCGAAGTAATGGAAGAGGTCCTTGCCTACAGCAACGCCGGCAAAGCCGAAGCGGACAAGCTCTCTGAGTTCACTTTTGAGAGGGCTTCACTGAACCTGGCCGATATATACGCGGCGTCAAGCGTACCGGGCGACAAAGAAAAAGCCCTGGCCATATACGATGAGTTGCTGGGCGCTCCGCAGGCCTCCCCCACCGGACTGGTAAAGGCTGCTATAGGCAAAGGACATAATTACAATATCCTCCGAGCCAAGCTGGGAAAGGCCCAGACCCTGGCAAACCTGGATATTGATACAGAACAGGCAAAAGCCTTGTTCAACGAAGTGCTCGCCGCCAACAAGATCGACGAAGCGATGCAGATCAGGGCGACCCTGGGACTGGCAGAACTTTTAAAGCTAAGCAAAGACCCCGCTGACAAAATGAGGGCTTTTAATATATATACCGCGATAATGATGCCGTCTGGGTCATCGGCCAACATAGATACAGGCAAAGGGATAGTAACTGTATACGGGACGCGTGGCGATAATGCGTCCGTTTCCCAGACCAACAAAGCCCTAATCGGATTTCACGAAATAGCAACTGCCTCAAAAGAAGCCTCTCCTCAGGATATCGCATCCGCCATAGCCGATCTAAGGCAGATAGCCTATGGCAATGACCCGGACTCTTTCAACAAGACGTACGCAAAAGCCAACCTGGCCGACCTGCTCTCAAGGCCCCGCGACTCGCGGCCCGAGGCCGAAAAACTGTTCGCCGAAGTGTTGAATGAAACGGACAATACTTTCCTTACGGCAAAAGCTTCGCTCGGAATAGCCCTTATAAATCTGGAGAAACCCAGGGACTCAAAACAATTCGAGGCCAATCTCGCGCCATCTATTGCCACGGTAGTAAAAACGGCCAATGATCCGGACGAGAGCCTTTCGCCTCTGCGGGAGCGCGCGGCAATAGCTTTAGGCACATTCCTTTCCTCTTTAGAGGAATTCTCCGCAATTTCCAAGGCACTGTCGGACAAGCTAATAGGCGGAAGCGGTGTTGTGATCACTCAGCAGGACGTAGAACAGGCTGCGAACAGACTCAACAACAGCCCGTACTATCCCCGATCCTTCAGGAAGACCGCGGCAGAGGTCATAAACGCCAACAGCGCTGCAATAGCTTCGGCTATAAACGGCGCCCAGCAGGCCGGGCAGGAATATGTAATCGGCGCCGCTCTTAACCAGAGAGGACAGGTGCAGGCCCGGGAAACCTCAACTGCCGCCGAGGCGATACAGGATTTTGCGCGCGCTCAGACTGTATATGCCAACGAGGCGAACGACAGATTATCGCAGCTTCAGGCAAAGACCGGACAGGTAACGGCCGCTATAGCTTCCATGGGGCCTAAGGATATCGAAAACGGCATCGTTGAGCTTATGGCAATATACGAGGATTACAAAGGCGCTCTTGGCAACGGAGAGATCAAAGACCAGGCCCCTTATCTGGAAGCGGACATTCTGCTGGGGATGCTGCGGCTCAAAATGGAACAATACTCCGCCCTCAGAAAAACGGACCGCAACAGGGCAAGCATACTGAGCGGTCAGATACTGGAAGGCTACAGAACATTTTTGGACGGCACGTATCCTCCTGAAATAAGGACGCTGGCGCTGCAAAATTACGCTACCGCGCTCAATGCCTTCGGTATGAGCGACGAGGCGCGAAGAATACTTACCGCCCTTGAAGAATCACCGGATTATGTAAATAGCCGGTTCACCAGCGCCGAAACCCTGAAGAACATGGGGATACTTTCCATAGGAGACAGCGATCCCAAGCTGGCCGTGTTCTACTTTGACGAAGCGGACAAAAGGAACCCCAGCGATCCGACATCCAAAATATATCTGGCCAGGGCAATGTACCTGACCGAAAGGTTCAACGCCAAAGAATTCTCTCAGAAATACAACGAAGCGCTCTCTCTCCTGTGGACGGCAGAAAAAGCAACAAACCGCGGCTTGAGGGGAAGCCTGCCTGATACCGCGGGAATAGTGTCCCAAGCCCTGGCCGAACGCGGCGACATTTTCAAGGATCTTCAGGATTCTGCCGGCGGAAGGGCGATAATCCTAACGGCGCTTGAAGCGGATGCAAAACAATGGCAGGCAAGAGGCTATGATAACAAGGCCGCGGTACGCTATGAAAAAGCGATAGCCCTGCTTGAAGCATGGGAAGGCACAGGACAAAAGACCGAACACGGATATATGTTCGAATCCCAGCTGCGTTATGACCTGGCCAGCGCCTATCTTTGTCTCGACAGAATGTATGATGCCTATCAACAATACTTGAAGATAGATTCTATGGGCGTGGCTCCCGGATGGTGGATAGAAGACCAGCTCAGGCTGCTCAACCCGGAAACCCTGTCGATCACCACCAACAACAACGAGGATCTGAATATCGCCTACAGGAGAGCTTTTGAAAGAGGCAATATCCAGCTCTCATTCTCCAAGGACGGCGGCAGCGCCGAGGGATTCTTCTTTGTGAATCCGCAAAAAACACTGGGTGTCAGAATGCGGCTTGGAGCGTATAATCACGGCTCCTTTGACGCGGGCTTGGGCATTGAATACAACAGGGGCAAAGTAAGGGCCAACGCGGGAATAGATTATTCGAGAAGCAGAGGAGCTTCCGGACAGGACAACGAGATAATAGGAATAAAGGCCGGCGTAGAGACAAAACTGAACAGGCATCTGACCATAGGACTCAAGGGAAAAGTAGACCTGCACTATGAAGACTTTGATTACACCACATGGGAGTTGACCGCATACGCAAGATACGCCCGCAAGATCGACTGGTTGGGCAAGAACGCGACGTTCTTCGCTAATCTGGAAGCGACCTATGGAACAAAGAGAGTTGAAGCTGGAAGAACAAGATGGAATGACGATTATACCGCATCCCAGAGCTACGAAAGCCAGTGGCAATGGGGAACCGATATTAACGGAACGGAATACAGCTATACAACTGATTCCTCACGGCAAAACCAGGAAGTCAGATCCAGATACTGGTATAAAGTGCTCGGATACGACGATCAGCACAATGAAGTGATGGTCTGGAGCGTAAAAACAGCAATTGAGCCTGGGCAAGCGAAAACGGAGTCCGTTACAAATCCGTATTTCCCGCTTGATCCTATAGATATAAAACTCGCAAGGATCTATTCTTACGATTGCATGGTCGGGAATTCTATTGTTAATAACAGCAACCGCGCACAGACTGCCCGCGGAGCCCGACCCACCTCTGCACAGATAGACGCCATAGATGTCGAAAAGGTAGCACACGGCAAAAAAGAGATATATCGGGAGTTTGTAGGAGAAAAGACGTTTCAGGAAAATTATACAAGAATAACCGTAATGGGTGAAAGATATAACGAGGACAGAGAACAGTTTGATGAGCCCGAAGTGTCTTATATAATCGAGATGAGAAGAACCCCACTCGGCACCACAGTTACCATGTCAGGGAATGGTTACTCGAAAGTATTGTATCAAGGCCATTCCGAAGAAGAGGCGATACTCAAGATCGCCGAATTTTACCGCATAAGGGGAGAAACCGGCGTAACAAAAACATTTCATTTAAAAAAACCCAACATAACGGTCGAGACAACTTTGTCGATGTTCGGAGAATACGAAAACACAAGTGATGTCCCGTTAAAGAAAGATGAATGGGCAAATACAGATGACACCTACAAGTATGGACTGGGTCTGGGAGTAAGAGCCGGTCAAGGACCCGTGACCGTAGGTCTTGACGCTGGAATAGCCAATACCAACGGCGACTGGGATACTTACTGGTCCATGAGCCAGACGCTGGCAATATCTCCGGAAGCCGGCCTCACGACAAGGTTCGGCCCGAACGGCCTTCAGGGGAACGTGAAATTCGGAAATGTCGGCATAGGACTTGATTCCAACGCAAATCCTTCATTAACATATACTTTCAGGAATGGAGTGCGGTCCGGAAACACTCAATTGCTGGGAGAAACAACCGTCGGGATAAGCGCCGCGGGCCCGGTGGTGAACGGAGTGCCTCTGGCCTCCGCAAACCCTGCGGGTCTTGCTATAGGTTCACTGGTAGTCGCGTATAACTCCGAAAAGAACATAAATAACAAGAGAGCGATACTCAGAGAGCTGACAATAGAACTGTTCGGATCGGATGACCCTTATCTGTCCGCGCTGCTCAAGCGCAAGCTGGATGACAAGTTCGTGGAGATCGGACAGAACACGGCAAACTGGCTCCAGGATTCTTCAAGGATCCCGGTGCTGAATATCCTGACAATGCTGGGCGGCACCAGAAGAGCAAAGAATGAAGGGATCGTGGAGCGCGAGACCGGAGAGCTTTTGGACACGCTTGCCGTACTTGGAGAGAGGGGCACGTTCGACTGGATGGATAACGAACAAGCAGCACTTCTGCCTGAGAATGAGCTCCTGATAAGAGCTTATGCCCAGGGAGCGGCCGTGGTTGCCGACCGGTCTGCTATATTAAAAGCTTCGCCTTGGGCGGAAAGCATGCTGGATCAACTATTCCTTAATCCTGATGATGCCGTGCTGGTATTTGCCCCGGAATTTGAAGAAGTTGTGGCATCATTGCAGCTGAACGAAAAACAGGCCGCATCCCTCATGCGCTCTTATGAAAAAGCAAAAGAAGGCGCCGAAGAAAAACACGGTACGTTCAGAAAGATAGCTGACGCTCAAAGGAAAGTCGTGCGCGGGATATTCACCCCTGTCAGAGAGATAGCCAAAGCCCTGCATATCACCAATCCGACTCCTAAAGCCGGAACAGTTTCTTCAAGAAGCTTCAGGGATGTCGGCAAAAAGACCGGGCAGATCTGGCAGGACCTCATCAGCGCAGGGTATATAGACCAAAAAGGCGTGGTGCTCAGCGATGCGGAAATATCTCTTGCCGGGCTCAGTGAAGAACAATACACTCTCACCGAGCGATACAAGATAACACAGGTTCTAAACGAAGCCATAAAACGCAGGGCTTCGGAGAACATCGATCTGGAAGAACTGAGACAACAGGGCGTCCCTTCCGTAGAAACCGAAGAGGAGCTGAGATCTGCTTTGCATGACAAGCTTTTTGAAGATTCGATGTATCTTATATACAGACTGATAGACCAGAAAGGCAATTCGCCCGAGACAAGGGCCCAGATCGGACAAATCCTTGCACAGCTGCCTCCGACGATGAGAAAGCAGCTCGAACATTTTGTGAACCAATTCCCTCCGGAATATCTGGGAGAGCTCAACGCCGGCGTGAGAGTGGCTGTCGAAAGTCCTCAGAAGCCCGTGCTTGTGGAAGCCGAAGTATTCGCCAGAGAAGCCCTGGCCCAGGTTTCCACGGCAGACCGCTTGGCACTTGAAGAAGCGGCCGTGAGCAGAGTAAAGGGCGCCCAGACTGAAATACTGGCGGAAACGCTTTTTGAAGAACTAAAGGCGGCAATAGCTTCCGGCAACAGCGACGGTATATATTCCGCGGCTGTTGGGTTGTTCACCATCGCAGGGACATCCCCGAGCAACGCCGGTATGATAGCTGAAATGCTGGGCAACACCGCTTCCCCGGATTTTACGGTAGCATCAGGAGCTCTTAATGAGATCAGGGACAAGCTCGTTGATTTCTATACCAATAGGCGTCCCGGCTCCAAAAAGGTTTTTGGCGGAAGGAAAGAAAAGGTCAAGGTTGAAGGCAACTGGGGTAATGAGTCTAGGTCTTTAAAGGCTGAATTCACTGTAGAAGAGTTTATCGCAGCCGCGATAAACGGAAGAGTTAGGGAACAAACCATATTAAAGAACGCGCGCACAGTGGCAATGAAAGATTTCAAGGGAACTGTCGCGGACACCGAGGCTCTATGGTCGCTGCTGGTGAACCGCGGTTATATCAACCAGAACGGCGTAATAATGCAGGACCTGAGAAATATAAGCGCACAGGAAATGGAATTGCCTTACGATGAATCTGTAAAAGCAAATATATTCGCCGTACTATCAGGCGATAAGACAGCAACAAAGCCGGCTTTTGTAAGGGACAGATCTATCCCGGGCATAAGGCGCGAGGTCAGAACTCATTATTCAAGCGCAACCCCTGCTGCAGCAGCGGACAAAATAACCAGAGATAGTCTCAATATTAGTCCAGTTCAACAAGCCCCTGCAGAGAAAAAAGTTCCTGTGCAGCAAGAAGATGAAAAATCCAATAAAGCGGCGCGGATACGCAAAGCCCAAGAAAGATACGGAGTCGGATCCCACAGGTCAAGACGGAGATAGAAAATCCGCACTACACACATGTACCAAAAATTACTGGTTTTCTATTTAGGACTATTATTAAAGTAGACTCCAATATGAGTTTCTTGATCTACATCAGACGAATCTTCTGGTATTTTAATATCGAAAACTAAAGGAATTACTTCGGTACGGTGACACAAATTTGAATTGGGGGCTAAGTATATCAACCCATCAGCAATCCCATTAATAAGCATATTCTGAACCTCTTTAGTCCCTGTTGGTATTATTGGGATTGTATTCATGTAAGCACTTTGTTCCTGCAAACGCATTAACATATCCGCACCAACCTTATCCCCTACCATATACGGGTTCATCCAACACATAAATGATGCCAAATTAGGACTAGTATTTGACGTTAACGAATGGGAATATACATATACTTTCCATGCATAATTACTTTCGGAATAATAAGGCGCTTGTACAGCCATCCCCACCAAAACATATTGATCTACTTTTTCGCCATCAATATAATTTTTAGGGTCGGCTTTGTGACTTGGCATAACAGAAACATTCATCTGAACATTTGACGAACTATTGGTTAATAAATCCCTTCTTATCCAATACGATGGGAATAATTCTGCCTCAACCCCTGAAGACAATTGAAATGATTGTGGGTAAGTTAAAACTACGGCTTTTGTATCTGCAGATACCTTTGCTCTTCCCTCCCCAAGCGTTCTAGAAAAAACCATACTACGCCTATCTTCTTGAGCAAAATCTTCCTGTTCCAAATCAAAAAGGTTTACTTCATCTCTACTAAATATTCTAAAATTCCCATTTGTATCAATATACCCCAAAGATATTTGGGGTATAAAGTTCCCACAAATATCCTGAATTCCACTTCTTTTAGTTGAGATTACAATATTCCTTGATTTGCCAGAATGCTCGTTTGGATTCCCACTCTTTATTGGTCTTTCACTATTAGTAGCAATCTGAGTTTTTCTCGCAGTAATCTGTCGGGGTTTTATATCCCCTGCTAACGTCTGGGCATCTTCACTCACTCCATATACCATTTCATTTCTCCCTTCAAAAAATATATTGTTTTCCTACTCCTATCTCTCGACTCGTTTTTTGGGAAATTTCAGGGGAAATTGGGACGGGGACCAACCCCCTCTTTTTCTCCCCCTTAACAGGGGGAGAAGGAGCCAAGCCATTGTTTTCGTCTCCCCTCCCTGTCAAGGGAGGGGAAGGGTGTGGGTTTGGCGGAAAAATTGCTGTAATTTCCGTATGCGTATCAGGACAAAACGCGGGATATTGCCTTATGATATCCGTTTGACAAAAATGGCCAGGGAAAACAGAAATAATCCAACTGAAGCAGAAGAAAAACTCTGGCAGGCGATCAGGAAGCGGAAGATCAACGGCTATAAATTTCTCAGGCAAAAGCCGGTCCGCCATTTTATCCTTGATTTTTACTGCTCTCAGCTTATGCTGGGTATTGAAGTTGACGGTTCAAGCCATATAGAAAAAATGGAATACGACAGGCAAAGGGACTTGATTTTGCAATACCATGGAATAAGGATATTGAGATTCACGAACGAAGAGGTTAAAAAGGACTTTACAAGAGTATTGAGAAAAATACGAATGTTTGCGACCCCCTCCCTGTCAAGGGAGGGGAAAGGGGTGGGTTGCCCCAAAAGTGAAATCCTCCGCAATTCTTAACGATATATAATTGTAGGGGGATGAGCTTACTCAGTGGAGAGCCTGTTGAATCGCTTGTGGTGAGCTTGTCGAACCACCCCTTCAATGATCTCCGGAACAAAGAAACAAGGAGAGACCAAAGTAAATGGTAGGAAAAGCGAGAGAAGTAGACCCTAATATGGTAAAAAGCATAAAAGAAGTATCAGCCATGAATACGGCACAGAGAACAACACCGGCAAAGACCGGAAAAGATCTTGTAACAGCCGCCAGAGACCTGGTCGGGAAGGAATTTTCCGCCCTCAACACGAATATCAGCTCCGCTCAGATGGACGCCATCGCCAGAACGATAGTGCTTGGTTTGATCAAAGGCGAGGACGAAACGCAGGCGTAAATCAGGCCTTCTCCACAGCTTCCCTAATATTGCCAACTTTGACGATCTCAATACCGGGAACGCTTTTTATGCTGTCGGCATTTGATGCGGGAATTATCGCTTTTTTAAAACCGAGCTTTGCGGACTCTTTGAGGCGTTTTTCAATGTGAGGCACGGCCCTGATCTCGCCCGTCAGCCCTATCTCCCCTATCACAACGGTTTTCGGATCGATCCCTTTATTCCGCGCGCAGGATGCTATCGCCAGCGCGACCGGCAGGTCCATGGCGGGCTCATCGGTGTAAATGCCCGAAGCCACGCTCAGATATATATCGCTTTCGGAAAGTTTTATGCCGGCCTTGCTCTCCAGAGATCGGAAGAGCGTCGTGTAGGGAAAGAGTGTAGATCTCGGTGTTCGCCGTA
>CALFCX010000066.1 GCA_937950635.1 uncultured bacterium | reverse complement strand
AGCTCGGCTACACCGACACAAGGATACTTTCGGCAAAAGGCTCTAATATGCTGGTCGTGGAAGCTCCCTCCGACGCCATGGAGAAAATAAGCAGCATCTTTAAAAGGCTGGACGCCTCGCCGAAACAGGTCCTGGTAGAATCTCAGATACTGGAAATAACCGCCGGGAACGCGGTAACTCCCAACGTACTGGGAGCCCAGGGACAATATACAAGCTCTTCTTATGACGTCCAGACACAGGGATTTGCCAATCCGGCGACCACGGGCACGGCCGGCTTTTACGCTCATGTGATAAGAGGCAACGTAGAAGCCTATGTAGAAGCGCTCGAGAACAAGGAAGGGTATAATTTGCTCGCTCACCCTAAAGTGATTGCTGTTTCCGGCAAGTCCGCGAACATCATAAGCGGCTCAAAATTAGGGTATAAGACCACTATCACTACCCAGACCGGGACCATACAGAACGTTGACTTCCTAGAGGTCGGGACAAAGCTGTCTTTTACTCCGTATGTTTATAATGACGGGACGATCAGGATGGACATACATCCGGAAGTAAGTGAAGGGTCCATCACGACCGATGGACTGCCGCAAAAACAGACCACCGAGGCCACAACAACGGTCATCGTAAGGGACGGAGAAACGATAGTGATCGGCGGTTTGATAAAGGATAAGACCAAAGAGACCGAAAAAGGCGTTCCCGTTGTCATGTACATACCTTTTATCGGCAACTTTTTCAAGAGAAAAGAAATATTGTGGGAGAAAAAAGAGATTATCGCCGTTATAACTCCGCATATCATAACCGACGAAAAAATGAAAGAGATGCTGCCTCAGATAGATAACATGAAACAAAGGCAGAAAGATTCAAATACCGGCGAAGAACCCGGTATAATGTGGTGGCTTAAATAGCGTCGTTAATGAGCTGTTTGGTGTATTCCTGTTCGGGCCGTTTAAAAATATCAGCCGTGCTGCCTGTTTCTATGATCTCCCCTGACTTCATTACGCCTATTCGCGAGCAACGCTGCTCCGCCATCATAAGATCATGTGTTATTAACATGTAAGTGAGATCCTTCCTCTCTTTTAGGGCCATCAACAATTCTAATATCTCGTTCTGAAGGCCAAAATCCAGGGAAGAGACCGGCTCATCCAATATGAGCAGTTTTGGGTCTGCGGCCAGGCTCCTAGCAATGCATACCCTCTGGGCCTCACCTCCGGAAAGCTCGGAAGGATATCTGGTCAAGAACCTACCGGAAAGCCCTACATCCTCGAGCAAAGAAATAAGCCGCGGCATGATGCTCTCTTTTTCAATATTCCTTACGATAAGAGGTTCTTTTACGGCACTTTCAACTGTCATTTTTGGATTGAGCGCCGCAAGGGGGTCCTGAAATATCATCTGCATATCAGTTAGAGCCCTCCGAAGGTCTTTTTGCCCGAGCACCGATATTTCTGCTCCTTTGTATAATATGCGGCCCGAATCCGGACGAACAAGCCCCAAAGCTATCCTTGCAAGAGTGGTCTTGCCGCTGCCGGATTCGCCTACCAGCCCAAATATCTCCCCGTCCAGCACTCCTATGCTAACTCCGGACAACACTTTATGTCCCGAGAACGACTTTTCTATTTTCTGGAATTCAAGTATTTTTTCCATGCTGCTAACGCATCCTCTGAATGATACGGCCTTTGCTCATGACCGACATTTTAGTGCAGTATTTCTCTGCGAGCTTGATATTGTGCGAAATAAATAGCACGGAAAGACCGTGTTTGATACGCAGGGACTCCAAAAGCTCCATTATCCCTGACTGTGTGGTAACATCGAGCGCTGTGGTCGGCTCATCAGCTATCAAAATATCTGCACCGCATGAGATCGCTATCGCTATCATTACCCGTTGGCGTTGTCCGCCGCTTAGCTGATGGGGATACTGTCTCATTCTCAGTCCGGGATTATCTATTTTTACTTCTTTTAATAAAGATTCCGTCCTCTCGAGTGCTTCTTTTACGGAAAAGCCCAGGTGAACCCTGAGGGCTTCTGAAACCTGCTCACCTATGTTCATGACAGGGTTCAAGCTTGTGAAAGGGTCCTGAAATATCATGGAAATGCGCCGGCCGCGTATTTTTTGCATTTCTTTTTCACTCATACCAAGTAGGTCCTGGCCGTCTAACAGTATCCTGCCTGAAATTATTTTTCCGGGATACTGGATGAGCCTGAGTATCGAAAGACCTATAGTACTTTTTCCGCAGCCGGAAGGCCCTGTAAGAGCGAAAAACTCCCCCTTGTTCAGGCACAAGCTTATATCATCAACAGCTTTTATAGTGTCATTATCAGTTGTGTAATAAGTCTTAAGGTTCTTTATATCAAGCATCCCGACAGTCATCTGCCGATCTCCTCTCTCAAACCCTCGCCTACAAGATATATGCAAAGGACCGTTAATAGTATCAATAGCCCCGGAATAAGGGCCATCCACGGGGCATCCCTGAGGTAGGCCTGTGAATCCTGTAGCATATTCCCCCAGGAAGACAACGGAGGCTGAACTCCCAGACCTAAGAAGCTAAGAGCCGATTCGGTAAGTATAGCCCCGGCCATGCCTAAAGTTCCGGCCACTATGACCGGAGCTATCACGTTTGGAAGAATATGACGGAACATTATCCTGGGACCTGAAGCGCCTATGACATGAGCTGCTTCGATATAAGGCCTTTCTTTTACGGACAGGACCTCAGCTCTGACAAGTCTGGCAACGCCCATCCATGAAGTCAGTCCTATAATGACCATCACATTATATATATTAGGCGTAAGGATTGCCTGAACGGCAAGAATAAGGAATATGGACGGGAACGACAGCATAATATCCACAAAACGCATTATCAGGCTTTCGGTGAGACCTCCGAAGTACCCCGATATTATTCCGAGAACAAAACCGACCAGCACGGAAATTGAGACCGCCACCAGTCCGACCGAAAGCGAGATACGGGCCCCGTAAACCGCCCTTGAAAAAACATCCCGGCCAAAATCATCGGTACCAAAAAAATGCAACATGGAAGGAGCTTCAAGAGCGGTCTTTCCGATATCACCCGGGTCATAAGGCGCAAAGAATGGCGCAAACAACGCTACAACAGCCATCAACGCCAGCACCGAAAGGGCCGCTACCGCAAGTTTGTTCCTTCTGAACTTTTTCATTTTACCGGTTCAGTCCTTCCCTTCAGTTCGTATCCTCGGATCTGCCACAGAATAAAGCACATCCGCAGCTAAGTTCCCGAGGATGATCAATAATGAAGATATGAATACTATCCCCATTATTAGAGGGTAATTCCTGGAAAAAACGGCTCCTATTCCGAGACGGCCCATACCGGGCCACGCGAAAATCGTCTCGATTATAAAAGCTCCGGCGAACAGGTCGGGGATCGTCATCCCGAGAATAGTGATAACAGGCAAAAGCGAGTTCCTCAGGGCATGCTTAAAAAGCACGGTGCGCTCGGAAAGCCCTTTGGCGCGGGCGGCCTTTATATAATTCTGCCCGAGCACTTCTATTGTTCCGGACCGTATATATCTTGTAAGGCCGGCAAATCCTATTATTACCATTGTCAATACCGGAAGTACCATATGACGGACGATATCTGCAAGTTTGCCCGGCAGAGAAGTGTCCGCCAGAAGAGGATCCGACATCCCGGATGAAGGCAAAAATCCAAGTTTTACGGAGAATAAAAGCATGAGCATTAACGCAAGCCAGAAAGAAGGGATGGACATCCCCAAAAAAGAGAGCACAGAGATTATATTATCTAGCCCCCTTCCCTTTTTATATGCGGATAAAACCCCCAGAGGTATCGAAACTAAAAGGATGAAAAATAAAGAGGTCGCCATCAAAAGCAAAGTAGCCGGTATGCGTTCCGCTATTAATTCTGTTACCGGACGGTTAATTATATATGCTGTACCAAGATCCCCGCGCAGAACGTTTTTCAGCCAGAAAAAATACTGGACATGCACAGGGTGGTCAAGACCCCAGTTGCTTCTGATGCGGGCCAGCTCGTGCGGACTGACCGAAGGATCGACAAAAAGGGCCGTAGGATCACCTGGGGCAAGATGCATGACAAAAAAAGAGATTATAGAAACACCTATAAGAAGCGGAATGATCGAGACCAAACGCTTAAGTACATGCTTGTACATTATAGAATATTATACTAGTAATTCTCCTTCACATAAACCTTCTCTATATCCACGAACAGGCCGGCAGGACCGGGCTTTGACAACCCTCCTATTCTGTCCGACACGGCAACTATACTGTGCGGGTACCATAGAAAAATATAAGGCTGCTCTTCTGCTATTATTTGTTGGATATCACCGTATATCTTCTTCCTTGCTCTCCTGTTCAGGGTGGTACGGCCTTTTTCAAGAAGCCAGTCAACGTCCCTGTTCGAATACCCTATAAAATTAAGGCCCAGAGGATATTGCGTTGAGTGCCAGATGCTGTAGGAATCCGGATCTATCCCGAGCGACCATCCTATGATAACAGCGTCAAAATCCTTCTCCGTGCTTTTGGCGTTCAATATGCGCAGCAAAGAGCTCCATTCCATCACCCGGATATTCGCTTTCACTCCTATTTTTTTATACTGCCACTGAAGTATCACCGCGGCTTTTTCCCTTTCTTTATTCCCCTGGTTCACCAATATTGTGAACTCTAACTTTTTGCCCTTCTTTTCTCTTAGTCCATCCTTGCCCATAAACCATCCGGCTTCATCCAAGAGCTTCTCGGCTTTTTGCACATTGTGATCGTATTTTTCCACATTATCGTTATAGGTCCATCCGACCGGTGACATGGGCCCGTAAGCCGGAGAAGCCAGGCCGTTAAATATAAGCTGTATCAACTGTTGTTTGTCGGTAGCGTATGCAAGCGCCTGGCGTACTTTTTTGTCCGAGAAGATCTCTCTTTTCTGATTCAGGCCCAAATAAACATACATCAGTGAGTCATATTCAAAAACATTGGTCCTTTTCAGCAGCTTTGCCCTTTTGTAGTCCTTGGCCGGGATATCGCAAACATCGGTCTGCCCGGTCTCAAGAGCTATGAACCTGGCATTCTCGTCAGGGATTATTTTAAAGACTATCTTCTCTATTTTAGGAGCGCCGGCAAAATAGCGCGGGTTGCGTTCCACGACCACCCTGTCGGCGCTGATCCATTCTTTGAAAATAAAGGGACCGGACCCCACCGGAGCACGGTTGAACTGGGCGGTATTTATATCTTTTCCCTCAAGCAGATGTTTCGGAAGTATCCCCATTCCCACACGCCCAAGGAAAGGGGCAAAAGGCTTAGGGAGCATGGCCCTGAGAACTTTAGGCCCGCGCGCTTCAAAGCGTATCGGGATCCCGTCTATTATGTAATCACCGCGCCTGACGGAATTGACCTTAGGGTCCAGTATCAGGTCAAAAGTGAACTTGGCATCATAAGCCGTCAGTTTTTCGCCGTCGTGCCAGTATACGTCATCCCTCAAATAGAACGTATAGGTCTTTCCGTCAGCGGATACAGTCCAACTCTTGGCAATATCCGGCACGATCTCCAGATCTTCGTTTATCTTGGTAAGGCCTGAAAATATAACCCCTTCCACAGCGGAAGAAGCGGTATCGGAAGAAAGTACCGGATTTATAATAGAAACCTCTCCGCCAAGCGTAAAAGTAAGTGTCCCAATATTTTTCCCGGTCTTTATACTGCCGGAACACCCCAAACAGGCCGATAGAAATACAGATATAACTATCAGTATCGTTTTTTTCATGTTCTAGTCCGAATTAGTCAGCTCCAATATTTTTCTTATACCGCTTTTGCTGTAAGCGGTAACTTTATAATTATTGGTCGAAATATCATACGTATACATTATTTTGCCCGCCGTATCGGACTCTTCATAAGGTTTTCCGGTAAATGGGTTTTTCGGTAAATTAGCCATAACTTCAGCCGTTTTCAAGTAGTTATCAAAAAGGTTCCTTAATGTTATATCCACAGCCACAGGATAGGTCTCATTGACCATATTATATGATTCGACCGCAACCTGTATATTGTGAGCCACCGATTTTACTCCGGATTCCCTGGCACGGTCCTGCACCTTTGAGAATGTCGGTATAAGGAACGCAGCCAGTATCCCTATTACAGACATAACGATCAAAAGTTCTATTAAGGTGAACCCTCTCTTTTTTTGCATTTTTATCACCTCCTTTCCCTTTTTACTGCAATTTGTCAATTATGCTGGTTATAGGAGAAAGCATCGAAAAGACCAGCATACCCGCGAACAGCCCTACCGCTATTGTGGCGGCAGGTTCAAGCATCCTGGAAACAAAAGATATCCTGTCATGCAGCTCTTCAGATGCGATATCGGCGGCAGCGGAAAGAGACGACGACAAGTCCCCGGATTCTTCACCTACGGTGGCCATGCGGCTCGAAAAATGGCCGAAAAGTTCTTCCTGGGCAAAGGCATCCGAAAGTTTATTGCCTTTCTCGACCGATCGTCTCACTCTGAGCAACGCTTCTTCAAATAAAATAGTGTCCGAACACGCGGAAACGGTCTCAAGGGCGTGCGGCAGAGGCACCCCGGCGCCCAGCAAATATGCCATATCCGAAAGCGCTTTTACGGAACCTGTCTGTTTAAAGAAATAAGAGAACAACGGGACCCTCATAAAGGCAATTTCGATCCCGCACTTAAATGCTTTGTTGTCCCGGAACAACCTGACAACGAGAAATATCATAAAAATCGCGGAAAGAAGACCGACCAACAAGATACTGAACCATTCCATGACACCCAAAACCGGTGAAGGATCTATATTCATGGACATAAATACGGATTTGAGCTGCGGTACTATATACCACGTAAAGAAGAATATGCAGGCGATCCCAAAGGACATGACAAATGCCGGATAAGATACGGCTTTAACAAGATCGCTCCGCTGGTCCCTGGATGCTGACAAACATTTAAAAGCGGCTGAAGAAGCCGATGCGAGGTCACCGCCGCTTTCGCCTATCCGGAAAAAAGAAATCGTCTTTTTTGAAAAAAACTTTCCTGAAGCCCTGGAAAGAGCCTGCCCGTTCTCCACCGAAGCCACTGCATCATGCGGCAAATCCGCAAGCTCCATAGCCTTTACAACCGGAAGTCCTGCCGCAAGCAGTTTTGACAGTTTTTTTAACGCGGA
>CALFCX010000065.1 GCA_937950635.1 uncultured bacterium | reverse complement strand
GTCCTTATCTATGTCCACGAAATAATTGGCGGAAAGCTTTGCCGTATATATATCCCCGCGATAGTTGAAATTGAATGACGGCTCCAAACGGTCGTCATAGGGCGCGGCCTCAACTGTGAGCGAGCGGTAAAGATTGACCCGCATATTGGCGTCAAGCCGGCCTTCGAGATATTTTTCTTGCAGATACAGCCCCTGAGAGATATTCTGCCATTTGGTCCCGGTAAAAGCGTTCCTGAGACTGTAAAAATATTCCGCTTTTGAATATCCTGAGCTCAAAGACGTTCTCAGGTCAAAATCATTAAGTCCGGATATCCTGTTGTTCGACTCTTTTATTGAAAAATAAGAATTGCGCTCCCCTTCTCCGTAGCTAAGCTCCGTTTGGAAGCCGGTCTGGTTCACACGGCCCGAAGGGACAAGATATATATCCTTGTGATCATAGACCAGTTTTAACTTGCCTTTGTTCAGTTTGACCTCATGGGCCAGCTTCGCGGAAAGGGCCGGATAGCCCGTATCCAATTCCTTGACATGATAAAGGTATAGGGAGCCTGAATTCCTGCTGTCCAGGATATAATTGTGCTCTATCCCGTATCCCGTCCCCTTTTTCTTCATAAAATCAAAATAAAGCGATCCCCAGGCGCTATCATCCGCAAAATAAGAAACCTCGGTCTTTACAAAATCCCCTTCGACATTATTGGTACCTATTATCGGCATCAACAAAGAGACCCGCCTTCTGGCAAGATCATATATATATACCGGCAGCCACATGACCGGAACCCCGTTGAAATAAGCTGTCGCGCTGTAAGCGACAAGCTTGTCATTGGGCTTGTAATAAAAACTCCGTGCGATTATCTCGTAATGAGGGTGTGTTAGGTCGCAGGTAGTGGAGCCTCCCAGAGAACCTGTCTTGGCCTCTTTATCGTCTTTAAGCCTGCCGATATTCAGGAAAACCGCTTCCTTCGCGCCTTGGGGGACTACTTTCGCTTTGAAATCCGTGACGAACGCCGTATCTGTATTGAAATAATATTCCATAGAGGAACCGCCTGCCTGATAATCGCCGCGCCTGATGATGACAGAGCCTTCGGCAGTCGCTATGCTATGGTTAAGATCGATCTCAAGCCTGTCGGCCAAAAGGTCCGCGCCGTCAAAACTGGCTTCAACGCTGCCTGACGCAAATACCATTCCTGTCTCCTGGCTGAATTTGAGGTGCTCGGCCTTTATCTTTACAGGGACTTCGGCATCATTGCCCGATAAAGATGCGTGAGAAGCCGAAATAACGAGCGCAAGAAGTACCGCGGCATAAAGAACGCTAAGAAAGCTTTTTTTGAAGGGCATTTTCAGCGACAGTACGGTCATCGATCTCAATATTTACACCTTTTATTTCCTGTATTTTTTCATGGCCGCGCCCGGCAATTACAACTATATCACCGGGAGCGGAGATTTCAATCGCTTTATTTACAGCCTCTTTCCGGTCAGCTATCTTGACATAACCGCCCCCTTCGGTCTTGCCCGCTTTCAAAAAGCCGTTCTCAACCGCCCTTATGATATCGTAAGGGTCCTCATTATGAGGGTCATCGGAAGTGATAATGGAGAAGTCCGCGTTCCTGGCGGCAACGGAACCCATAACCGGCCTTTTTAGTTTGTCCCTGTCGCCCGTACAACCGAAGACCAATATAAGACGTCCGGCCTTGTAAGAAGATAAGAAACACAGGAGCTTTTCCAGGCTGTCCGGAGAATGAGCGAAATCCACGACTACCTTGAAAGGCTGGCCTTTTTCTATGAACTGCATCCTTCCCGGCACGGAAGTAAGGGACTCGATACCGCACCGGACTTTTTCCGAAGGAATGCCGAAACCTTTGGCGCAAGCAACGGCGGCAAGTATATTGTAAGCGTTGAACTTTCCCGGCAAACGGCTGGTTATATCAAGAAGTTCGTTCCCGTAACGGACTTCCATATTTAATCCGTTAAGGTCCTGCTTTTTTATATGGCCTGAAACATCGGCACTCTTATCCAGGGAATATGTTATAACATCCCCGTCCGTTTCTTCAATTACCGCCTCGCTGTACTTGTCGTCTATATTGACGGCGCCGAAAACACCTTGTTTGCCGGACGCTCCAAGGGACCTGAAGAGCTTTAATTTGGTGTCGAAATAGGCTTCCAGGGTCCGATGGAAATCCAGGTGATCATGGCTCAAGTTCGTATAAACAGCACAATCAAAAGCAACCCCTTTAACCCTTTTTAGAGCTATCGAATGCGAAGACACCTCCATGACAGCATGAGAACATCCCTCATCGGTCATCTGAGAGAACAGTTTCTGCAGCTCCAAAGACTCGGGGGTTGTAAGCAACGACGGGGATATCTTATCTGCTATTTTGGTCTCGACCGTGCTTATCAGCCCTGTTTTCGCGGGAAGGGCCCTAAATATAGATTCAATAATATAGGCAGTTGTGGTCTTGCCGTTGGTACCGGTTATCCCGACTACTTTCAGCCCCTGCGAAGGGTCCCGGTAATAAGCGCATGAAATATCCGCAAGGGCCGCTCTGGCCGAAGGGACAACAATTTCACAGGCAGCATGGCCGTCGGAGTGTTCTTCGCATATAATAGCGATCGCTCCTGAACGTATGGCCATCGGGATATATTTCGAGCCGTCCTCTATGGTCCCCGGGACAGCGACAAACACATCCCCTTTTTTGACCCTTCTCGAATCGTATGCTATCCCGGACACCTCCGTATCAAGGTCTCCGGAATAAGATGTTACCTTTGTTTTGGATACCAGATCTTTTAATTTCATAATGTCATATCATTCTGACAGAGAATCCGATATCGTGCCCTTCTTTATGAATCTTACCGTATTCTGATATAAGATTATACCGCGGTCGAAGAGCTTATAAAGCAAACCGTTGAACGGCAGATCATAGCTCCCTATGAACTTATGCAACGTAGCGTTAAAGCCTTTTTTGAACCTGTAGACACCCCACAAAGGATGCGACGGGTTCGGATTGGAAGGGATGCCCCAGAGATCGTACTCCCTGAATCCCGAGGATTTTGCCCATCTGATTATCTCCCAATGCAGCAGATTATTAGGCATTAAATTGCGGTGGCTGCCGAGGGATGCCCCGTACATGTACCAAACCCTTGCTCCAAAACCGAACACTATCACCGAAGCTATCGGCAAACCATCACAGTAAGCAGTAAAAATAGCGCCGCGCCCTTTTTCTATTATTTCCGAGCGCACTTTTTTGTAATACGATAAGGGGTGTATTATAAAATTCTGTCTTGAGCAGGTCTCTTTGTAAATATCGTAGAATTCTTCGATGCCTTTTTCGTCGGCACGTTGTTCTATCTTTACCCCGTGTTTTTCGGCAACATGGATATTGTAACGGAATTTGCTTTCGAACCCGGATTTTATTTTTTCAAGCTCGGGCGTCAGGTCCAGGATATAAGTGCTCCGGGGTTGGATCTCTTTTTTTGCTTTTACAAGACCTTCGGCACGGAGGTTTTTTAGGGCGGCTTCGTCATCCTCCGCGATCTCGGGGTCCATTCTCAGGAACAATGCCCCGTGTTTATCGGCCTCGCGCCTGACGGCGGCAAAGATCTTTCGGACCCTTTCCGGGTCTAAAAAATCAACAAGAGGCCCTCTGGGAGCATAAAAAAAACACTTTTTTATAAGAGGAAGACGCCGTTTCAGCAAGAGGACGGCCGAATCCGGGGCTACGGTAACTTGTAAAGGCTCCCAGCCGAACGCCCCTTTCACGTTGCCCCAAGCGCTGCTTTGAAGTATCTGAGAGTATTTTTCGGATATTTTATCCAGATTTTCCGGACCCATAGTCTGATTCTAACACCGACCGAAAATGTTGACAATGTTATAATATGAGCATGATCTTAGTCATAGACAATTATGATTCTTTCACCTACAACCTGGTACAATATCTCGGAGAACTCGGTGCCGGAACAAAGGTCTTCCGCAACGATAAGATCACACCAAAAGAGATAGAAGCCATAGCTCCCGATAAGATCCTGGTCTCTCCCGGACCGTGCACACCGAAAGAAGCCGGCATTTCAATAGATGTCATCCGGCATTTCGCAGGCCGCTTGCCGATCTTGGGCGTCTGTCTGGGGCATCAGGCGATCGCTGAAGCCTTCGGAAGCAAAGTGATAAAAGCGCAAAAACTGATGCACGGAAAAACATCAAAAATATATCACGACAGAAAAAAACTTTTCAGCGGCCTGACAAATCCGTTCGATGCGACAAGGTATCACTCCCTGATAGCGGAAAGAGAGACACTGCCGGACTGTTTCGAAATATCCGCCTGGACTTCCGACGGAGAGATAATGGGGTTAAGACATAAAGAATTTGAGATCGAGGGGGTCCAATTCCATCCCGAATCCATTCTTACCGGCGAAGGGATGAAACTGCTGAAGAACTTCGTTTCAAATTAACGCTTTGTCCGTTTACGGACCTCCTGCCATTTATCCACCGCCCTTTGTCTTTCTATCTGCAACTGCCTGACCTTAACCTTATCTCCCCGGGCTTTATATCTCTTTATTTTAGAGTTCAGCAATTTTATGTAATTCTTTAGCTTTTTCTCTTCGATCGTTACTGACGGCGCTTTTTTCGCGGCGGGTTTCCGGACAACCTGTCTTCCCTGTGCTGCATTCCATCTGTTTATGGTCTTTTGTTTTTCTTTTCTGAGCTCTTTTACCTTGGCAGTGTTCCCTTTCGCTTTATAAGTCTTTATCTTTGAATCCAGCAGATTTATATAATCACGCACCTTTTGTTGGGTGAGCCCGGAAGATACCCGTTCCGGAACTTCCTTCTCTTCTTCGACAACAGACATCACAGGCTCTGCTTCCGGCGTAACAGCCGTCACGGCAGGGATCTCCTCCGTAGGGACCTCGGCTGTTATTACTTTCTGAACAGCCTCTTTCGGTTTAACAGAAGCTATCGCCGGGAAGCCGATAGACACCGAAATGAAGTGCGACGAGTTCTCCGCTACAAGAGTATCGCGATAATAAGCGTAGTCCAGTTCCATCTCCCCGATTTTCAGGCCCACGCCTCCCGAATAATTCCAATAGGAGCTGCCCCTGCCAAGCTGCATTTGCTCCGCTCCTATTCTGAAAGAAAGTTCTTTCCTGAGCTCATACTCTACCCCAGCCCTAAGCAGAACATCGCTGCCTTGGACTTTCTCGCCGTCCAGCATAAAGGTCAACCTATTATTTGGAACGAATACCAGACCCGCCCTAAGATCGTAAGGGATAGGCTCTGTAATGCCGCCGTCCCATTTGATACCTGTATTCAAAAGATTTTGTCCGCTCAAGCCGAAAGTTAAATTATCGTTCAAATCATACACGGCACCTATATCAAGGCTCATGCCTGAACCGTTCCCGCCGTCCACCTGAGGAGAGCCTTTGGAATAATATTTGCCGCTGAACCCGATGCTCAGCTTTTCCAAAGGTCTCACAGCATAGGAAAGCGACATTATGCTGCTCGAATAATTGAATACCCCGACAGAGGCTATCCTTCCGGTGCCTTCTTCGGTGGTAAAAGCAAGATCGCCAGAAAAAGCCCCTAAATATCCCGCACCAAAAACACCGAATCCGGTCGGATACGCTGCGCCGAGCATGGTATATGCAATATCGCCGGCATAATTAACATACATGCTGGATATTTCAAAAGTGTTCACGTCCGAAAGTCCGGATGGATTGATGAACATACTGTTAATATCCCCTGATACTCCCGTATAAGCTTTGCCCACGGCTATTGAACGGGCCCCTCCTCCGAGCCTGCTTATATCCACCGCCCACAGGCTCTGGTTCGCTGCCAGAGCAAGTAAGACGGCCAATAATATAACGGGCAGTGTTCTTCTCATCATCATCACCTCTTAAGCACCATGACCTTGCATTTACCCAAAAGTTTTCCGCTGCTTCTGTCCACTATCCGCACCAGATACAGGTCGTTCTCCACCCTGCTGCCAAATATGTCGGTTCCGTTCCAAGTCACCTCGTTATAACCGGCACTGCCTCCGGACATTGATGACATATGGTCTGATCTGCTGACTAATCTTCCTGTCATATCGAATATATAGACCGCAACATCGGTATCGGCTGAAAGAGTGTATGATATCCTGAGGTCCCCGGCCAGAGAATTATACGGGTTCGGATAAGGCAGGACCGCTCCTGTTATTTCCCTGGTGTCGGACGAATACACCTTTATTCCCGAAAATTCCTGTTCGTATATGTTCCCGTCAGAATCAATTGCCTCTATTCTCAGCGTGTGTTCTCCCGGGCTGAGAACCAGTTCATATGACAGAATACCGGTATCGGCGGGAGCAACAGAACTTTTGGATATGGAAGAGGTGTTTATCCGTTCATCATCAAGATAGAAATTAACGGACGTTATCTCAGAGAGTTCCACACCGTCAAATTCCAGGGATATGCGCAGATCAGCACCTACAACATCCCCGGATATCAGCCTGATATCCCCGGCTTTTATCGATTTAAAGGACCTCTTAGCGGCCGTTCTCTGCGAACCGAGCGATACCCATGAAGATTCAACACCTTCAGTATTTTTTGCCTTTACTCTGAACTCATATGCGGTATCAGGCGCAAGTCCGATACTTCTGTAACTCTTGGTGCTTATCCATCCGGAGTTAGTCCCGGCCGTAATATTCTCACAGTAATACAATGTTCCGTCGGGATTGCCTCCGGAAATCCAATTGGCGGTTATTACCGTGGACGATATGTCTGAGAATTCACCCGCCTGCGGCAGATAGACATCGGATGCGGTCTCCGAAGAAAGAACTGTTATCGTTATGTTCTCGCTGTCGGAACCTCCGTACGCATCCCTGGCATAAAAAGTCACCGGATTATCGCCGGCTTGAGAGGCTGAAGGCACCCAATAAAATACCCCGGTATCAGCATTAAAAGCGGCTCCGTCTGGCAGGAATACGGCTTCATAAGTTAGGGCATCGCTGTCACCGTCATCGGCGCTCACGGTAAAGCTCAAAACGCTTCCTTCGCCGGTCGTCTTATCGCCCACGGGATTAAGCACAGGGAATGTATTCAAAGTTGCAGTGAAAGCCGTATTGCTGTATGCAGAACTTCCGGTCGCATTGTACGCATAAACCCTGTAATAGTACGTTGTATGAGGCAAAAGCCCTGTGTCACTATAAGAAACAGAGCCGGCCGCCGTTGTAGAGATGAGAGTCCATACGGTAGAGCCGTTGGGGCTTCTTTCTATTCTGTATCCCTCCTCATTGACGGCGTTGTCCCCCCAAGAAAGATCTATTTGCGCAACTGAAGCGGCAGTTGCCGCAAGTCCGCTTGGGCCGGCCGGAAGCCCGAAAGCAAATAAGGCTTCTATTGAATGATCGGAAGATACCGCACTGAAAGTATATTCGGATATCGCTCCAAACGGTGATCCGTCTACCAGCACATTACTGATACCATAGCCGCTGTTTTCGGTGATCATAAACATCCGGCTATCGCCTTCGGTAACGCTTACACCGCCGCTTGGGGTTATGCTTCCGCCGGCTCCGGCAGAAGCGGTTATTGTAAAGGTCCTCAAAACATTTACGACCGAAATATTGACGGTTTCTGAACTGCTCAGATCGCCGTCGCTCACGCTGAAGATTACGCTGTAAATGCCTGACTGACTGTAAGACGGCGTCCAGCTGAAAACCCTGGTACCAGTATTGAACGTAGCTCCCGAAGGCAAACTGGCGGCTGAATAAGTCAACGCAGTACCGTCCTCATCGGTCCCGCTGACAGTGAATGTAAGTAAACTGTTCTCATTCACGCTTTTGCTGCCTATCGCATATAAAGCAGGTCTTCTGTTGGTATTCCCTACCGTGATAAGTATCGTTTCGGTATCGGACAAACTTCCGTCCGTCACCCCGAACGTCACCGAATAGCTGCCGGACTGCTCGTATCCCGGGGTCCAGTTGAAAAGGCCGCTGGCAGTATTAAGTGACGCTCCCGAGGGAGTGCCGCTCATTGTATATGTCAAAATACCTCCGTCATCATCAGACCCTGACATTGTAAAGCTGAGAACAGAGTTCTCATTAACGCTCTTGTTCCCTATAGCACTAAGAACAGGCGCTCTGTTCACATTCGTCACCGTTATCCTAACCGCCTCGGAACTGCTCAAACTTCCGTCGCTGACCTCGAACGTAACCGTATAAATACCTGCCTGGATGTAAGTCGGCGTCCAGCTGAACACCCTTGTTCCGGTGTTGAACGTAGCTCCCGAAGGCGTACCGGTCATCGTATATGTCAAAGCTGTACCGTCCTCATCCGTTCCCGTCACCGTAAATGTCAATGTTTGAGCCTCGTTCGTCATCTTGCTGCCTATCGCGTTGAGAACTGGCGCTCTGTTCACATTCGTTACGGTTATCGTTATGCTCTCCTGAGTAGATCCGCCGTAGATATCTCTGGCCTTGAATATCACATTACTGTATGTACCCGACTGACTGTAAGTCGGCGTCCAGCTGAATACTCCGCTGTTCGTGTTGAAAGCAGCTCCTGTCGGAGCATTCGTCACCTCGTAAGTTACAGCATCGGTATCCGCATCCGATGCCGAAACCGTAAAGCTCAATGTCTGAGCTTCACCGGTTGTTTTGTTGCCTATCGCAGCCAAAACAGGATCGTTGTTCAAGGTTGTCGCATTTGCCGTATTACTGTAGCCGGAATCTCCTGCAGAGTTGTATGCATATACCCTGTAATAATAAGCGGTATGGGCGGATAATCCCGTATTACTGTACGATGTCACAGCCCCCACCGTCCCTATCGTCGTCCACGAACCCGTGCCGTTCGGGCTTCTTTGTATCCTGTACCCGTCTTCATTATTGGCGTTGTCGGTCCAGGAAAGATCTATCCTCGCGGCAGACACGGCTGAGGCGCCCAATCCTGAAGGCGCCGACGGAAGCGTCATTGAAAATAAGGCTTCTATTGTATGCGCGGCTGTTATACTGCTGAACGTATACGTACCAACCGCCCCCTGGCTTGCTCCGTCTACCCGGACATTGGATATACTGTATCCCGTACTCGCTGTGATGATAAAGGTGGTGTTATAACCTTCCTGGGTAGAATAAGCACCTGCCGGAGAAATGCTCCCTCCGGCTCCGGCGGTCGCTGTTATAGTGAACGTTTGCAGGACATTGTTCACGGTTATCCTGACAGCCTCGGAACTGCTCAAATTTCCGTCGCTGACCTCGAACGTAACCGTATAGATACCTGCCTGGCTGTAGGAAGGCGTCCAGCTGAACACCCTTGTTCCGGTGTTGAACGTAGCTCCCGAAGGCGTAC
>CALFCX010000064.1 GCA_937950635.1 uncultured bacterium | reverse complement strand
TCTGGAAAGAGGAACAGACGCCATCTTTCTTATCAGTTTTTTGCAAAGTTTTTCCGAAGTTACCGGCGGATTGACGAATCTTGCGGACCTTACTCCGGGAGCCCCTTTTAAAGCGTTCACGCACAGGCCTGAATCATCGGACACGGCCGGAATACCGAATTTTTTTGCGGCAGCGCGAGCCTTTTTCAGGGCATTCTCGGCAAAAGTCCTGCCGTTCTCATTAACAAAAAGCGAGCCCTTCACGTCCCCAAGGCACAGTATTCTCAGTCCTTTTACGCGAAGGATCTTCTTTATTTCGGAAACCTTGTTCCTATTATTAGTTGCCAGAAGTATCTCTTTTAAGCGCACGGAACCCTATATCTTTCCTGAAGTACATATCCGTAAAGGATATCTTCGATACCGCTTTGTATGCATTATCCACCGCGGATCTTATGGTCTCGCCCAATGCGGTCACGCCCAAGACCCTTCCGCCGGATGTAACAACATCGCATCCGGCAAGCGAGGTCCCCGCATGGAACAACGATACGTCTTTAAGCTTTTTAGCTTCTTCAAGCCCTTCGATGGTATACCCTGTTTTATATTTCCCGGGATATCCTCCCGAAGAGATCACCACACAAACAGCACAATGCTTGTTCCACTCTATCATCTGCTGCGACAAGCGGTTATCAATGATCGCATCCATTATATCAACCAGATCAGTTGTAAGACGCGGCAGGACCGCTTGAGTCTCCGGATCTCCGAAACGCGCATTGTATTCGAGCACCTTAGGCCCCTCTTTTGTCACCATGATGCCTGCGTACAAGACCCCTTTATACGGACAGCCTTCCTTTTCCATGGCTTTTATCGTAGGTTCAAGTATATCCGACCGTATCTCGGACAGAAGCTTCTTGGTAATGACCGGAGCCGGACTATAAGCCCCCATACCTCCGGTATTAGGTCCTTTGTCCCCGTCAAATATCCTTTTATGGTCCTGGGAAGATTCCATCGGCACGATAGTTTTTCCGTCGGTAAAACACAATATGGAAGCCTCTTCCCCCTCGAGGAACTCTTCCACCACGATTTTCTTGCCGGCACCTGAAAAAGCGCCTTCTTCAAGCATTTCTTTAACGGCTTTTTCCGCTTCAGCAAAGTCAGCCGCTATAACAACCCCCTTCCCTGCCGCCAACCCGTCCGCTTTTATCACTAGAGGATATTCCTGCTCCTTCAGGAATGCGATCGCTGCTGAGCTTTCCTCGAATTCCTCGTAAGAAGCCGTAGGGATCCCGTATTTTTTCATAAGCTTTTTCGAGAATATTTTGCTGCTCTCTATTTGCGCGGCTTTTTTTGACGGACCGAAGATCCTCAGGCCTTCCTGTTCAAACAAATCCGTTATCCCCTCGGCAAGATACGCTTCAGGTCCAACGACCGTAAGGCCCACGTTCTCGCGTTTGGCAAAATCCAGCAGGGCTTTCGGCTCATCCGCATGCACCAGCTCGGCGATCTCGGCTATCCCGGCATTACCGGGAGCACAAAAAAGGCGATCGCATTTTTTACTCTGTTTTATCTTCCAGCAAAGCGCCGCTTCCCGGCCGCCGTTCCCGACCACCAGTATTTTCATCTTTGTGTTCTCCTTATATCAACGATCTGTGCCTGTGGCAGCACGAACCCGTCCCACTCGTTCACTGAAATATTGTAAGCTATATCCACTTTCTCGTCGACCGGCACCTCATCGGCAAATTCACCGAGCCCGAAGCCTATAGCGTCCAAAGATATCCCCCCGCGCGAAAGCATTAGCTTCAGATGCGATTTTTTTGCCCCCACCCTGGCACATGAGCGCACTTGCATGGCCCTCGTCATAAAAACAGGGCTGGGGTTCCCCTGGCCGAACGGGGCAAGGGTTTCGATCTCCCTTGCAAGTTCGCAGGAAATATTTTCCGGCTCAAGTTCGACATCTATCTTCGTCTTTGGCATCAACTCATCAAACGTGAACGATCCTTCTATCTCACGGGAAAGGCGTTTTTTCAGCTCTTCTATAGAATCCGAAGGCATCTCGAACCCTGCGGCATCTTTGTGCCCCCCGAAATCTGAAAATATATCCTTGCATGAAAGCAAGAGCTTGTAGATATCAAACCCTTCTATGCTCCTCGCCGACCCTCTGCACACCCGTCCGCTGTCGCTTATAAGTATGGAAGGGCGGTTGTATCTTTCGGATATTCTGGACGCAACGATCCCTATGACCCCCGGATGCCAGTTTTTACCTGAAAGCATTATAAGCTTTGTGTTCTCCGGATCATTTATCCTTGAGAATACATCCTCGCCTATGAGTGTCCCTATTTGCTGACGCTCGGAATTAACAAAGTTTATTTCATCGGCAATATTCTTAGCTTTTTGAGGATCGTCCTCAAGCAAAAGTTTAAGGCTCAGATCCGCATGTTTAAGCCTGCCCGGAGCATTAAGCCTGGGAGCGAGCATAAAAGATATATTCCTGGCCGTAACATCTCCCGACAATTTCGCCGCATTGAAAAGATGTTTGACCCCGGCCCGTTTTTTCTCGTTCAGAAGTTTTATCCCGGATACCGCCAGTATCCTGTTCTCCCCGGTCAAAGGAACTACATCGGCCACCGTACCCAGAGCCACAAGGTCCAGGAATTCTTTTATGTCAGAGGAATCCTTAAAACCGGCGGCCCTGAGCAGAGCCCAAACGAACTTAAAGGCTACCCCTGCCCCGGCAAGGTCCCTGGAAGGATGATCTTTATCCATCCTCTTAGGGTCGACGCATGCAACGGCCGGAGGCAATTTTTCCGGTATATTATGATGGTCCGTAACAACCACATCCATTCCGAGGCTCTTGGCATGCTCTATCTCTTTGAAATTACTTATGCCGCAATCGACGGTGATGAGAAGTGTGACCCCGGAAGAAGATATCTGTTCCAGCCCATCTTTATTCAGCCCGTATCCCTCGTTATAACGGTGCGGAATATAGCAAGAGGCTTCAAGCCCGAGTTTTTTGAGGCCGAGGACCGTTATTGAAGATCCCGTCACGCCGTCGGCATCGTAATCCCCCCAAACACAGACTTTTTCCCGTTCACGAACAGCTTTAAGCGCTCGGTCCACGGCCTTTCGCATATCCGGTATCTCAAAAGGGTCCCTAAGGAACGAAAGTCTCGGGGATAAGAATCTCTCGACATCTTCTTTTTTCCTTATACCTCTGTTTATAAGTATCTGAGAGGTCGAACGGAAGAGTTTGAACTCAGAGGAAATGTCGGATGCAAGCCCTTCATCGCTTTTGTATATGTTCCAGCGACGCTTCAAAAGGCTCATTTGGCCTATCTTTTCTTGACAAGCATCAGTTTCTGGCCGAATTCCACCGGGGAAGCGTTGTCGACAAGGATCTTTACTACCTTGCCGGATATATCCGACTCTATCTCATTGAAAAGCTTCATTGCTTCGATTATGCAGACGATCTTGCCTTTCTCTATATCATCTCCTTCTTCGACATACGGAGGGCTGTCTGGAGAAGAAGCTCTGTAAAAAGTCCCGACCATGGGCGATGTTATTACAAGAAGCCCTTCTTCTTCCGGAGAAGATTTAGATGCCGGCTTCTCCTGGGATTGATGCTGGGCCGATGTGTGCTGCAAAGCCATGGGAATATGGTGAAACCCGGTCTCTCTTCTGACCTCAACCTTGAAATCCCCTTTTTCTACGGAAAGGGCCGTTATATCGGACTCTTCGACGATCTTTATGACCTTTTTAACAGTATCGAAATCCATGTTCGGTCTTTCTTTGTTCTGTTCCATCAGATAGCCTCCGTTTTCAAGGGATTATTGCTTGGCCCTTTCCACATACTGGCCTGTCCTGGTATCCACGACGACGCTGTCTCCGACGTTTATGAACATAGGGACCTGCACGACCACTCCGGTCTCAAGCGTTGCCGGTTTCATGACGTTCGAAACACTATTGCCCTTGAACGCTGATCCGGTCTCTGAAACTTTGAGAGTTACGGAAGTTTCCATTTCGACGCCGAGTATCCTTCCGTTATGGGAAATAACCTCTATAACGTCCTGCTCACGCAGATATTTCGGGACATCCCCCATCAGCGACTCATTTATCGCCACCTGTTCGAAAGTTTCCTGGTCCATAAAATGGTACTGGTCATCCTGTTTATAAAGATACTGCATATCTTTGCGTTCGACATGTGCGCGGTCTATTTTGTCGTTCGACTTGAAAGTACGTTCTATTGTATTGCCGTTATCGATATTCTTCATCTTGACCCTGACAATAGCCCCGCCGCGCCCCATCTTTATATGATTATATTCAACGACACTGAAGACCTGGTTCTCAAGCTCTACAGTAATACCGGGACGAAGCTCCGTAACTGGAATAGACATGTTTAGATGGACTCCTTTTTTATTATTTTACTATAATGGGGGCTTCGGTTCAACAAGACGACATGGTTTGACTTAGACTACTCAGCATCGTAGAATTATTGTTATGATCATGATCGTTTTTTTGCTTATTCTTAGCTATGTACTCGGATCCATCCCGTTCGGGCTCGTGATATCCGCAATAAAAGGGATAGATATTACCAGTGCCGGAAGCGGCAATATAGGGGCAACGAATGTATTCAGATCCGTCGGAAAAGGCCTTGGATTACTGGTATTCATCCTGGACGTATCAAAAGGATATCTGCCTGTATATGTTGCTTCTGCTTCCGGGCAAAACCACTATGTCGTAATGCTATGCGGTATTCTTGCCATAGCAGGGCATATGTTCTCTCCTTTCCTGGGTTTCAAAGGAGGAAAAGGAGTGGCAACCGGACTTGGCGTTATACTGGGCATAGCTCCAAGACTTTTCATACTTTCTTTCCTGCTGGGAATGTCTATAATACTCATTACCGGATATGTTTCTCTGGCCTCGATCATCGGTTCGATATTTCTCACTATACTTATGTTCAGGAGCGGCCAGCCGCTCCCGTACGCATGGATGACGGCCTTGATCGCCGCTTTCATATTTTTTAAGCACATACCTAATATAAAAAGGCTCATGAACGGCTCGGAAAACAAGATAAGCTGGTCAAAACAATGAAAATAGCCGTTATAGGCGCGGGAGCTTGGGGCACCACAGTAGCGAATCTTCTGGCGGAGAAGGGATTTGACGCTACAATATGGGCCTTTGAGGAAAAAACGGTCCTGAATATCAACGGGGCACGAGAAAATACCATGTATCTCCCCGGGATCAAGCTCAGCAGGAATCTAAAGGCCGTTAAAGATATGGGAGAAGCCGTTAAAGGTTCGGGCATAGTTGTCATAGCCATACCGTCAAAACACCTGAAAGCCTCTCTCTCTTCTGCAGGCAGCCTATTGGACAGGAAAATGATCATCATGAGCCTGACTAAAGGAATAGAGACCGGATCCTTTAAAAGGCCTTCACAGATCATCTCGGAAATAGCGCCCGGCAATCCGATAGTAGCGCTGTCCGGACCGAATCTCTCGATGGAAATAGCAAAAGGGCTCCCGGCCGCATCTGTAGCCGCTTCCGAAGACATATCGGCAGCAAAGAAGATACAGGAAATCCTGTCCAATGAAAGGTTCAGGATATACACAAGTGATGACATTATCGGCGTTGAGATCGGCGGCGCCATGAAGAACGTAATAGCTTTGGCAGCTGGTATATGCGACGGGCTTAATCTGGGAAATAACGCAAAATCAGCGCTGATAGTAAGAGGTCTGGCAGAAATAACCCGGCTGGGCACGGCTTTGGGGGCAAAACCCGAAACATTTTCCGGTCTTTCCGGCATAGGTGACCTTATAACGACATGCGAAAGCGCCCTCTCCAGGAACCATACGGTCGGAAAAGAAATAGCCAGAGGGAAAAAAGCAAAAGATATCATCAAAAACATGTCGGCCGTCCCAGAAGGTGTGGAAACAGCCCTTTCCGCCCGTGAACTGGCAAAAAAAATGAACATAGATATGCCAATAACAAATGAAGTCCATGCAGTTATTTTTGAGGACAAAGACCCGAAGGCGGCTATCTCGGTGCTTATGGCCAGGCCTCCAAAAAGAGAATCGTTCTGACCACTCTGAAATCCTCACCTGTTTTTCTCGATATATACACAGAAGGGCTTAAAGGAGGGTTTTATGGCACAACTCAATGCAGCAGAACAAAATATAGCCTCGGGTTTGAGAAGATATCCATCTTTACAAGCAATACAAAAACACCGCGGGGAATTCCATTCCCTGGCGAGGGACCTGGGAGTTTTGACCAGACCGGCTATCGTCAGGGTCGGGCTTGAGTCATGCAAAGATGACATGAAGCCTGGCTTCAGCCCTTATGAAAGGTTCGCGACACTTATAAGCGCTTCTAAACAGCTGTCGGAACAAACCCCGTCAATGACCGCGTGGGCTTGGGACCAGATAGGAAGAACGAAAGGGACTGATCAGGTTGATTTCAGCAGGGCCGTCTCTGTATTCCAATCACAAAATAAAGAAGCAATAGTCCTTAATCTGGCAAGAACACACTCCATGTGGAACACTGTACTGGAAAGGGATAATCTCGGGCTTGAGCTCAGCTCTCTGCTGGCCGGCGTTCCCAAGGACGCCCACGCGCAGATGGCGAACTGGTTCTTCTGGGCTGCTCACGCCATGGACGGATATCCCACGGACCCGTTATCACATGAGGCACACCATTTTTCAGTATATCTTAGGGACAGAATAACCCGTTTTAACAACGGCTACGAAACAATAGGCGGATTATGCAATTTTGTCGATAAGCTCGGAAAGGCGGTCACCAGGAACGCTCAAAGAGTAATGGATTCAGAAGCTACTCCCGAAGAAAGAAGCTACGCGAGCAGCGTTGAAAAGTCTGTTTCTCACGCAATGGACATCGCCCAAACTTACAGGAAGCTGTTACCTACGGAGATTCTGGTATATGCTTCGGGACCGGAAGATGCGGCCAATATAAAAGAAGCAGTTACCTGCCTTTTCAGAGAAGATGATCCAGCGGAAGCTTTCGGGAAAGCGATGAGACGGGCTCACACGAGGGCAATGTGCCCCAACGGCTCCCAGATAGTTCCGCGGTGGCACGCCTTCTTTGATGAGCTAACGGCACAAAAAGAAGAACACGGATTGGCTCTCTCCGACTTCAGGGAAGATCCGATCGTGGGAAGCTATTTAACCTTAAGAGATCTCTGAGCCGCTTGTAAACCTACTGCAGCCAAAGTAAACTGTTCTTATGGACAGCGAAAAAGCCATACTTGTAGGCGTTGAACTGCAAAACAGCAATAATTCATTCCCTTCATCCATGGAGGAACTGTCTCTTCTGGCAAAGACCGCGGGAGCTGCGATCGCGGGAATAGTGACACAAAAAAGGCCAAAACCCGACCTTAAATATTACATCGGCGAGGGTAAACTTGAAGAACTTGATGCCCTTGTCAAGCAGTCCGGAGCCGATCTGGTGATATTCGATAACGACCTGCACGCCTCTCAGGAAAGGAACCTGGAAGAGAAGCTCGGCCTGAAGGTGATCAACCGAACGGAACTTATACTTGATATATTCGCCCAGCATGCGGCTTCGCATGAAGGAAGGCTTCAGGTAGAACTGGCTCAGAACCAGTTCATGCTGACCAGGCTTTCCGGAAAAGGTGTGCTGCTTTCAAGGCTTGGCGGCGGCATCGGCACCAGGGGACCCGGAGAAACAAAGCTGGAACAGGATAAACGGAAAATACGGTATCGGATATCTCTCCTAAAAAAAGAGATAGACAACATTCGCAAGGCAAGGATTACAAGAAGGGCCGCAAGACTATCCTCCGGGATAAAGAACATATCCATCATCGGATATACGAACGCCGGCAAATCCACTCTGCTCAATTCCCTTACAAAGTCTTCTGTACTGGCTCAGAACAAGCTTTTTGCTACACTCGATACGACCACAAGGAAACTTTACATATCTGACAATAAGAGCGTTCTGCTTTCTGACACCGTAGGCTTCATACAAAACCTGCCTCACCAGCTGATAGACGCGTTCAAAGCGACCTTGGAAGAAGTAAACGATTCCGATCTGCTGTTGCATGTTGTTGATTCATCAAGCCCGGACATGGAAAAGCAGATAGACTCCGTTTACACCGTACTTGAAGAGATCGGGGCCATAAGCAAGCCCATAATAACCGTGTTCAATAAATCCGATTTGTTGAAAACCGCACTGGACAAAACCTTGGAAGAAAGATACAAGCCCTGTGTGGCTGTTTCCGCTTATAAAAAGACCGGTCTGGAAGACCTGAAAAAGGTTATATTGACCTTCCTATAGACGAGGCGATCGGCTTAAGCTCTTCCATTAATTTCCCAAAATCATCAAAGCTCAGTGTTTGCGCGCCGTCCGACATGGCCTCTTCCGGTTTAGGACAGACTTCAAGCACAAGGCCGTCCGCTCCGGCCGCTACGGCCGCTTTGCTCATCGAGGCAACCAGGCTTCTTTTACCGACGGCATGGCTGGGATCTATCATTATCGGCAGATGGCTGAGCTCTTTTATTACCGGCACCGCGCTCAGATCGAGAGTATTGCGAGTATACGGTTCAAAGGTCCTTATTCCCCTCTCGCACAGGATAACGTCCTTGTTCCCTTCGCTCATTATGTATTCCGCCGACATCAGCAGTTCTTCTATAGTTGCGGAAAGCCCCCTCTTCAAAAGCACCGGTTTTTTTGTCTTTCCCACTTCTTTAAGCAAAGAGAAGTTCTGCATATTCCTGGCCCCTATCTGAATGACATCCGCGTATTTCTCCACTAAATGGACATCCCTTGTATCCATGACCTCGGTAACGACCGGCAAGCCCGTCTGTTTTTTTGCCTCGACAAGGAGTTTTAATCCGTCTTCACCCATTCCCTGGAAACTGTACGGGGATGTTCTTGGCTTAAAAGCTCCGCCGCGAAGCGCGGATGCCCCGGACTTCTTGACGGCTTCTGCAGTGCTAAGTATCTGTTCCCTGCTCTCGACTGAACACGGACCTGCAAAAACTATCACCTTCATGCCGCTCCCGATACGGACCCTGCCGTCCACCGTAACGACCGTATCCAAAGGATGGAATTCCCTGCTCACCAGCTTATAAGGCTTTCTCACGTGTATTATCTGAGATACGCCTGGAAGTATAGAAATGGTGTCAAGCTGAATGGTGGATTTGTCCCCTATCGCACCTATGATGCTTTGCTCAACCCCTTTGGACAGATGTATGCCGAACCCGTGCTTCTTCAGCTTGTCTATGACCTGGTTTATTTCGTTCTCGGTCGCGCCATGTTTCATCACTATGATCACGGGAATGTCCTCCTTAACTCAGGTAATAACTGTCTTTTTGCTGGGTGGAAAGATCGGGCCTAAGCTTTTGAGCCTCATCAAGATAAACGTGTTTTATCTTGTCCTGGGATCTGTCGCTGTTCACTACCATGAGAACCCTTATGCATTTCTTCAAACTGCCTTCGATATCGACTTCGTTCGTGCACATAAGCGGAGTGTAGAGCCATCCCATCTCTCTGGCGGCAATAGCCGGAAACTCCTTAGTAAGATCGCTGGTCACCGAAAATATGACGGCGGCTATATCCTCAACCTTTATCTTGTTCACCGAGATCATTTTTTCGAGCAGCATCTCGGTGGCAAAGACTATGGCATCTTTTTCGTTCTTTTTTACGGTTATAGCGCCTCTCACGCCTCTTGTCGCCATTTAAAGTATT
>CALFCX010000063.1 GCA_937950635.1 uncultured bacterium | reverse complement strand
GGACAGCCCCAAGACGAGGGAATTGCTTGTATTGATACAAACCGTGGCCCAAAGCCCCTCAACCGTGATTATCTGCGGGGAGACCGGTGTGGGCAAAGAACTGGTGGCGAGACAGATTCACAGGTCATCTTCAAGACGCAACAGGCTGTTCGTGGCCGTGAACTGCGCGGCGATACCCGAAAACCTTATAGAGTCAGAGCTGTTCGGACATGAAAAGGGAGCATTCACCGGAGCTTTCGAAAGATATATAGGAAAATTCGAGATAGCCGACGGAGGCACGTTATTCCTGGACGAAGTGGGCATGCTGCCTCATGCCATGCAGGCAAAACTCCTTAGGGTCCTGCAGGAGAAGACCATAGAGCGTCTGGGAGGCGAAAAACCCTTGCGGATAGACACAAGGATAATCTCGGCGACCAACGTTGACCTTGAAAAGGCCGTTGAAGAGGGTAAGTTCAGAAAAGACCTATTCTACAGGCTTAATGTCATCCCTGTAGTAGTCCCTCCCCTCAGGGAAAGAAAAGAGGACATAGAATTGCTGGCAAATTATTTTCTAAAGAAATACTCTGTTGCCTTCGGCAAATCCATGGACGGGTTCTCTCCGGAAGCAATGAGCATCCTGGGATCATACAAATGGCCGGGGAACATAAGAGAGCTCGAGAACCTCGTTGAGAGGCTTGTCGTATTGAGCAAAACCCCTCTGATAGATGAGGAAGACCTTCCGAAAGAACTTTCAAGAAGAGATACCGGATTAAGCTCCCCGGAAATGGAATGTAAAAGCCTCAAAGAAGCTACTATAGCTTTCGAAAAAAGCCTCGTCGAGAAAATAATATCAAAAGCCGGCGGCAACAAGGCTAAAGCCGCAAAAATGCTAGGGATACACAGGAACACCCTTTCTCAGATAGAGAAAAGGCCGGAGAACAGACAGCACATATAATTGTGCTGCCAATGCACACAAAATTGTGCATTATCCGCTTTTGGAGGGGTGTTTACGCGGGCAAAATGCTCACGGCATGAAAATTGCTGTACTGAACGGTAGAGTTCAACAAAAGGAGGGCTGGAAAAAATGCAGGACAAAAGCTTTCAGCAGATCGGCACTTCCAAGCGTTCCGAAAGCAAAGAGACCGCAATGTTGTTCGGCATAAAAGACGAGGAAAAGATCGAATCCTTCGAAAAAATGCTCTCTGACCTGATAAAACTTTCTGATACGATCCCTGAAGCGGTGACTAAGATGGTAAAAGCCGCGTTGGCATGCGAATTCGGAAGCAAGATACTTGATGACAAAAAATCGGCAATAATGGTAAAATCCATATCAGGGAGCATCATGGCGGACAGCGAACTCAGGCGCCAGGCACTTCTTGTTATAGACCGGTTCGCCCAAGCCGATGAATTGAATGCATGAACAGTGAAAAGCCCTGCATACTTATAGTTGATGATGAAGAAAGCATTAGAGAATCCTTCTCACTCATACTCCAGGATGAATACGATCTGATCTCAGTTTCCACTGGCGAAGCGGCGCTGAAGAAAGCCGTGGACCACAAAATAGACCTTGTTTTTCTGGACATACGCATGCCGGGAATGGACGGCATGGAAACCCTTCAACGGCTGAAGAAGATAGATCCTTCCATAGAGATCGTAATGGTAACAGCGGTAAATGACGTCCAAAAAGCCGGAGAAGCCGTAAAGATCGGCGCGAACAACTACATAGTAAAGCCTTTCGATGTCCCTCAGATACTTTCAATGGCAAAAAAGCTGACACAAAAAAAACAACTCATTCGCACGGCCGCAAAAATAAGAAGGGATACCGATGAAATATCGTTCCCGGAACTTTCCGGTCACAGCAAGACCCTTCAGGCCCTGATAGAAAAGTCCGTTGAACTTTCAAAGACCGACAACCCGATAATGCTGTTGGGCGAAGCCGGCACAGAGAAAGAAACAGTAGCTTTCCTTATACACTCTTCCGGCAGCAGAAAGGATTCCGGGTTCGGGATACTCGACCTGCCGAAGAACGGGGATGAAAAGGAATTATATAAAAAGCTGTTCGGCTCGGGAAAAGGTTCTTTTGTATATGACCTCGATAAAAGTGCCGGGCTTATAGATAAATGCTCCGGGGGCACTATACTGGTGAACAATATCGAGAACGCGCCTCAAAGCCTGCTGGCTGCCCTATCCGAAACCATAGATAAAAAAACGGCGAAAAGATACGGCAGTTCCCAGATATTCTCAGTGAACGTGAGGTTCCTGATCTCTTCTTCCGAGGATATCTCGATACAGGAGGATCCGGAACGATACTTCCCGGAAAACCTTATTCGAGATTCCATTTTGATCCCCCCGCTCAGGTCAAGGAGGGAAGATATTCAGGATATATGCAATCAGCTTATAGAGTATTACAGCCCGGAGTTCGGCAAAAAAGCAAAGGAGATTACCCAGGACGCCCAAGAAATACTGAATTCTTACCCGTGGCCCGGGAATTTTGAAGAGATCAACACCATCATTAAAAAAGCCGTGCTTACGAACTCGGATAATGTTCTCAGCATAAAAGACCTTCCCTTTTGCTTGCTCTTATGGGCCCCGGCATTCTCTTATATAGACGAAGCTTCCGGATTTTCTTTGGACGGCCTTACTTCGGTGTTCGAAAAAGAATTCATAATGAATATCCTGAAAAGGGCGAATTTTGATATACAGACAGCGGCAAAAGCACTGGATGTCAACAAGAACATACTTATGTCAAAGATAGAAACCCTGGAGATAAAATAAGAATGCCGTTGGCCGGAATCGAACCGGCATGGGCTTTCGCCCAAGGGATTTTAAGTCCCTCGTGTCTACCAATTCCACCACAACGGCAGAAAGATCATTCTTTCACGATAACTTTGTAGGCGGCTTCCCCGTTCTTTATATATCCCAGCCTGGCCCTGGCCACTATCTCGGTGTGAGAATCGGCATCAAGGTCTTTTAGTCTGGAAAGCAGTATTTTTTTCTTGGCCATTCCCGCAGAGATCTCTTTCCGCATCCTGACATCCAGGTCCCTAAGGGAACCGTAACGGTCAACGCCCCTTTTTATTGAGATAACCGAACCAATGATAACTATGATCAAGACCAGCAGATCATAACGGATCTTAGAGTATTTCATATCTACTTCAAATATTCCAGCATCCGCTTTGCAAATTCGTTTGAACCGTCCGACATAAGGGCCTGCCTGAAAGACTGCTGCGCTCTTTTTCTGTCCCCGACCTTTATATAATAAGCGCCGAGACCGTTGAGCAGAACAGCATTATCGGGTTCTATCATCATCGCTTCCTGGAACTTATTGAAAGCTTCTTTGTCCTTATTGGTCTGCAAAAACACCATGCCTATCCCGACCATGGCCTTGACATCGGACGGGTCCGCCGCAAGAGCTGCATTGTATTTTCCCATAGCCTTGTCATTGAGGCCTGATTCGCGGTAAAGATCCCCCAGCAACACAAGTAAAAGATTGTTCGCAGGATCTAAAGCAAGCGGTTTTTCAAGCACATTAAAAGCTTTCTCGCTCTGCCCTAATTGCTTATAATAGCGGTAAATCGACAATCCGATGTTCATATCCGTAGGTTTTGCTTCGAAAGCTTTTTCATACAATCTTATGGCTTCTTTCGGATCGCCCCTTTTTTCGGCGATATAGCTCAGGTTCTGATAGGCTTCGGCGTAATAGGGATCTATTATTATGGCCTTTCTGCTGAGCTCTTCCCCGGTCTTTATATGATCGCCATCGCCCATATCGTTCAGTATGATATGCGCTCTTCCCGACATGTAAAAATTATCCGCATTATAGGGGTCGACCTTTTGTCCTCTGGAAAAGACATCTATGGCTTTTTTCAAAAATTCCGCGTCCGGAGATTTCCCCACGCGGCTGTTGAGCATGGTCATGCCGTAATGGGTATAGTATCCTCCGTCAAAGGTCATATATTTAAGCGCCTCTGCAAAATTCTCGAAAGACTGGTCATACTGTCCGCCCACCGAATAATTCTG
>CALFCX010000062.1 GCA_937950635.1 uncultured bacterium | reverse complement strand
GCTCTTCCGATCTTATGTCGCCGACACCGGTACCGTCGACGAATATATTCGATATGGGCAGCGGCTGGCCTTTAACTGCCTTGTCCTTTGAAATCGCAAGCCTGTCGCCGTTGTCGTTCACAAAAATATTCTCGTGTTTGACGCCGCATCTTTCCGCGATCTTGGCGTGAGAGGTCATGTGCCTGTACTCCCCGTGTGTCGGGACGAAATACTTCGGTTTTAACAGCCTCAAAATCTGCTTCATATCTTCTATCGCGCCGTGCCCGGAAACATGAAGGCCGTGTTTTTCCTCGTATATCACCTCGGCACCCATACGGGAAAGATTGTTTATCGTTTTGTATATCGCTTTTTCGTTGCCGGGTATCGGGGTCGCGGAGATTATTATCCTGTCGCCTTTTTGTATCTTGATCTGCTTATGCTCACCGGCTGCCATCCGGGACAGAGCGGCCATAGGCTCGCCCTGTGATCCGGTCGTGATTATTACAAGTTTGTTGTGCGGGACCCTTGAAATATCGTTCAGCTTGACCATTATTTCGTCGCTATAGTGCAAATATCCGAGCTCTTTTGCCTTTTCCGTAACGGCCTGCATGCTCAAACCGGAGATAGCGACCCTTTTGCCGTACTTCGCTGCGAAGTCGAAGATCTGCTGTATACGGTGTATGTTGGACGCGAAGGACGCGACGATTATCCTGCCGTTCTTGTAATTAAGGAACTTGTCAAAGAACCTTGAAACAGTGCTCTCCGAAGGAGTGGTGCCTTCGCAATCAGCGTTCGTGGAATCAGAGAGAAGCAAAAGGACGCCTTCCTTACCAAGATCGGTGAAACGCGGAAGGTCTATCTGCTGGCGGTCTATCGGAGAATAATCTATCTTAAAATCCCCTGTATGCACTACGGTCCCGACAGGAGTCTTTACGGCAAAAGCGACCGCGTCGGGGATGCTGTGGCATACTCTTATCGGTTCAACGATGAAAGCTCCAAGTTTTATTTCATCTTTGGGTTTTATGATATGCAACTGCGGTTTCTTGGGCAGCTTATACTCTTTTAACTTCCTTTCCACCAGACCCAGCGTCAGCTTTGTCCCGTAGATCGGGACGTTGATATCTCTCAACAGGTAAGGGATGGCTCCTATATGGTCCTCGTGCCCGTGGGTAAGTATCAGTCCCCGCACCTGATCTTTGTGTTCTTTCACATAAGACATGTCAGGGAGCAGTTTGT